>DATBBE010000137.1:0-47305 GCA_036271155.1 Nocardioides sp.
GCCGAGGTGCCGGCCGAGATGCCGGCCGAGATGTCCGCCCCAGCCGTGTCAGGTGAGCCGGCCGGCGACGACCCGGTCGAGCACCCCGAGCGGCAGCGCCCCGCTGCCGAGCACCGCACTGTGGAACCGGCGTACGTCGAAGCGGTCACCCTGGCGCTCCTCGGCCTCGCGCCTCATCCGCTGGATCTCCAGCCGGCCGACCATGTACGACGTCGCCTGACCCGGTCGACAGATGTAGCGGTCGATCTCGGGCCGGCACACGCCCTCGGTCAAGGGCGAGTGGGAGACCATGTAGTCGATGGCCTCCTGCCTGCTCCAGCCCAGAGCGTGGAGGCCTGTGTCGACCACGAGCCGGCAGGCGCGCATCGAGTCGGCGCTGTACATGCCCATCCGGTCGACCGCGCCGGAGTAGAGGCCCATCTCGTCGGAGAGGCGCTCGCTGTAGAGCCCCCAGCCCTCGGAGTACGCCGAGTTGTGCAGATGCTTGCGGAACTCGGGGATCGAGTCGGGCAGCTCGGCGGCCACGGACAGCTGGAGATGGTGGCCCGGAACGCCCTCGTGGAAGGCCATCGCCTCGAGCTCGAAGCGGCCCCACGACGTGGCGTCGACGGTGTTGACGAAGAACGTGCCGCCTCGCGAGCCGTCGGAGGCCGGAGGGAAGTAGAACGCCTTGGCGCCGACCTCGGTGCCCTGCACCGCGCACGGCGCCTTCGGCACGACCTCGAACCAGTCGGCCATCACCCCCTCGGCCCGAGCCAGGGCGACCCTGGACTGGTCGACGAGCTCCTCCGCGTGCTCGAAGTGGAGCGCGGGGTCGGACCGCATGGCTGCGAAGATCTGCTCCAGGTCGTCGCTGCCCACGACCTCCGGCCCGAGGGCGCGGTACTCGTCGGCGAGCTTGGCCACCTGGGCCAGGCCGATCTCGTGGATCTCCTGCGCCGACTTGTCGGTGGTCGTGAAGTAGCGCAGGGTCGCGGCGTAGACCTCGTCACCCCCTTCGAGCCAGGACAGGCCACAGCGGTCGTCCGGCCGAGCGGCGGCCAGGGTGTCCTGGAGAGC
Source organism: Nocardioides sp. (assembly GCA_036271155.1). Lineage (GTDB taxonomy): Bacteria > Actinomycetota > Actinomycetes > Propionibacteriales > Nocardioidaceae > Nocardioides. The sequence continues at coordinate 1,060 of DATBBE010000137.1, forward strand.
GGCACGCAGCTCGGTGAACCCCGGCCGGACCGACCTCACGACGGCCTCGCGCAGCTCGCCACGCAGCTCCGCCTCGTCGACGCCGTCGGGCACGCGCACCGCGCCCGCCGCCGGGTCGTCCTCGACCGGCACGGCCAGCACCCGGTCGAGCTGGTCGAGGGTCTCGCGGACGGCGAACTCGGCGGAGACCCAGCCGTCCTTCGCCGCACTCCGCACCCGGTCGGCCAGCTGATGGAGGTGCACGCCGACCGCGTCGAGCTTGGCGGGCAGCTGCCCGGCCACCGTGGCGTCGGGGACCGACAGCAAGCCGAGAACCAGCGGCAGCTGCACCTGGAGGCCGCTCACGGGGTTGGCCGCCAGGCCGGTGAGCGGCGTCTCGGTCACGTCAGCGGTTGCCGTGGCCGAGGCGATGACGACCTCGCGGGTCAGGCCGCCCTCCTCGTCCAGCCCACTCGCATCGAGTGCCTCCGCGCGGCGAGCGAACGCCCGCAGCGCGTCGGCCTGGGCCTGCTCCGCCTCCGCGCTGACCTCCTCCCAGCGGCCGACGGCGGAGTAGTCGCCGAGCATGTGCCGCCAGGTCGGCTGGAAGTCGAGCAGGGCGGCCCAGTAGTCGTCCGCCAGCCGGTCGAGATCGTCGCTCACGTGGGTTCCTTCCGAGAGGGTCGGGGCTTCGGCCCAACCTAACCATCAGCGTCCGACACCGTGAGGCGCCGGAGCCCGTGGGACCGGCCCGGTGGTCGGGCCCGACCACCGGGTGGGTGTCCGGGTCAGGAGGTCCCGGCCGTCGACCCCGACGGACCGTGGCCGACGCCGGTCAGGCCGAGCCGCTCGGCGGTCTCCTCGCGCATCTGGATCTTGCGGATCTTGCCGGTCACCGTCATCGGGAACTCGTCGACCAGCAGCACGTAGCGCGGGATCTTGTAGTGGGCCAGCCTGCCCGCGCAGAACTCCCGGACCTGCTCGGCGTCCAGCGGCGCCGCGCCGTCGCTGAGCTTGATCCAGGCGGCCAGCTCCTCGCCGTACTTCTCGTCAGGGACGCCGATGACCTGGACGTCCTCGATGTCCGGGTGGCCGTAGAGGAACTCCTCGATCTCGCGCGGGTAGATGTTCTCGCCCCCGCGGATCACCATGTCCTTGATCCGGCCGACGATGTTGCAGTAGCCGTCCTCGCGCATCTCGGCGAGGTCGCCGGTGTGCATCCAGCCGTCGGCGTCGATCGCCTCGGCGGTCTTCTCCTGGCCCTCGGGGTCGGACAGCGGCCAGTAGCCGAGCATCACCGAGTAGCCCCGCGTGCAGAGCTCCCCCGGCTCGCCGCGCTCGACGGTCTCGCCGGTGGCCGGGTCGACGATCTTGACCTCCACGTGTGGGTGGACGCGGCCGATCGACGACGTACGTCGCTCGAGGTCGTCGTCGGTGCGGGTCTGGGTCGAGACCGGCGAGGTCTCGGTCATGCCGTAGGCGATCGACACCTCGGCCATGTGCATGTCGTCGATGCAGTGCCTCATCACCTCGACCGGGCAGATCGACCCGGCCATGCACCCGGTGCGCAGGCTCGAGAGATCGTGGTCGGCGAACGACGAGTGGTGCTGCATCGCGATGAACATCGTGGGCACGCCGTACACGGCTGTGCAGCGCTCCTGGCTGATGGCGTCGAGGGTGACGCCGGGGTCGAAGCCGGGCGCCGGGATCACCATGGTGGTGCCGTGGCTGGTGCACCCGAGGTTGGCCATCACCATGCCGAAGCAGTGGTAGAAGGGCACCGGGATGCACAGCCGGTCCTGCTCGGTGAAGCCCATCAGCTCGGTGACCATGAACCCGTTGTTGAGGATGTTGCGGTGGCTGAGGGTCGCGCCCTTGGGGAAGCCGGTGGTGCCCGAGGTGTACTGGATGTTGATGGGGTCGTCGGGGGTGAGCGTCAGCATCCGCTCGTTGACGACGTCGGCGTCGACCTGCTCGCCGGCTGCCACCACCTCGTCCCAGTCGTCGGTGTCGAGGTAGACGACTCGCTCGAGAGTCGGGTTGAGCTCCGCGGTCTCCTCGACCATCGCGCGGTAGTCGCTGGTCTTGAAGCTGCTCGCGGCGACCAGGAGCCTGGTGCCCGACTGGTTCATCACGTAGGAGAACTCGTGGGTGCGGTAGGCGGGGTTGACGTTGACCAGGATCGCGCCGACCTTGGCCGCGGCGTACTGGGTGATCGTCCAGCGGGCGCTGTTCGGACCCCAGATCCCGACCCGGTCACCCTTCTCGATGCCGGACGCGACCAGGCCGCGCGCGAACAGGTCGATGTCGTGGTTCAGCTCGCGCCACGTCCATCGGCGGCCGCTGGCGAACTCCACCAGCGCCTCACGATCGGGGAACGCCCCCACGGTGCGGTCCAGGTTGACCGCGATGGTCTCCTCGAGCAGGGCCGGCTCGCTCTCGCCCTTCGCATACGACTCCATGATCGGAGGGTAGGACGCTCTGGTTGGCGCGAGGTAGGGCGGACGCCGAGTCGTCATGTGACGATCGGCGTGATGTGGGTGCCTCCTTGTGACGGCTCGGCGTGATTTCGCTGCCTCTTTCTGACGACTCGGCGTGATCTGGGTGGTCGCCCGCGAGCCACCTACAGTGAGCGAGTGGACACCGAGGCCGTGCTGCGGCTGCTGCAGGACGTCGCCGAGGAGGTCGTCAACCCGCGGTTCCGCTCGCTGTCGTCCGGCGAGATCGACGAGAAGGGGCCCGGTGACCTGGTCACCGCCGCCGATCGCGAGGCCGAGGAGCTGATCACCGCCGCACTGCGCGCGGCGTACCCCGACGCCATGATCCTCGGCGAGGAGACGTACGCCGGGAGGCCGGCCCTCCTCCAGGAGTTCTGGACAGCCGACCATGCCTTCACCGTCGACCCGGTCGACGGCACCAAGAACTTCGTGCACGGCTCCCGCGACCACGCCGTGATGGTCGGCGAGGTCAAGGGTGGCGAGGCGGTGCGCGGCTGGATCTGGCAGCCCCAGCACGAACGGGCGTACGTCGCGGAGCTCGGGGGCGGCGCATGGCGCAACGGTGAGCGCGTGGTCCGGCCGCCGACGCCGCCCCGCACCGAGTGGCGCGGCGTGACCTCGCGCCGGGCGTGGGTCGGCCGCACCCTGGCCGACGACCTGCCGCCGCTGGAGCTGACCTGGGTCTCGTGCGGCATCGACTATCCGCACCTCGCCGAGGGAGACGCCGACTACGTCGTCTACGGGCGGGCCAACCCGTGGGACCACGTGCCGGGCGGGCTGATCCTGACCGAGGCGGGCGGGTTCCTCGGCAGCGACTCCGGCCATGCCTACCGACCCACCGACGACCACGACATCGAGGGTGCGGTGCCTCGGGCCCTGGTCGCGGCCGCCGACCACGCGACCTACGACGCGATCGTGTCGCTGATCTAGTCGTCTGGGTCTCGTCCAGGAGCCGGCAGCAGACGGGCGGTGGTGAGGTTGACGACCGGTGGCGACCCCGGGTCGCTCACCGCAGCGGACCGTGGCAGGGGCTTCGCGTCGAGCTCGACCGACGAGACCAGGTGGTCGTGCCAGCCCCGCCGCAGCCCGGTGGTGTCCGCGACGGCCGTCCAGGCGAGCGCGGCCAGCCCGAACCCGAAGGGGACGGCGGCAAGCCCGAGCACGGCGGTGCGCAGCACGGCCGGCCCGACGCCGATCGGCTCGCCGGTGCCGGTGTGGACGAGCCGGAGACCGAGCAGCGCCCGGCCCGGTGAGACGCCGGTGACACCGAGCAGCAACGCGAAGCCGAGCCCGACCGCGAGCACCGTGGCCAGGAGGGCCAGGACAGCGAGCGCGGGGTGGCCCTGCGACCACAGGGCACGGCCGACGACGACCGCGAACGTCGCGTCGATGCCCCCCGCGATCAGCCGGTCGACCACGAAGGCGTAGAACCGGCGGTCGAGGTCGGCGACCCGGACGTCGTTCGCGACGGGCTGACCGGCCGCGGGGTTTGCGGCGGAGATCTGGCTCATCGGATCACACCGAGGAGACCTGGATCGTGACCCCTTCCCCGAGGTCGATGGTGGCACCGGGCACGAGCCGGACGGCGACGCCGGGGCGGAGGTCCTCGGCTGGCAGCCCGGGCTGCGCGACGACCGTGCCGTTGGTGGAGCCGAGGTCGGTCACGACGGCCGAGCCGTGGTCGGCGCCGGTGCCGGGCCGGACCTCGAGGTGGGTGGAGGAGATCTCCTGGTGCGGGCTGGGGACCGTCACCAGCCGCGTCTGCTCGTCGCCGCCGAAGCGACCGTGCTCCGGGGCCCGCCCCACGACGACGGGACGGTCCACGTCGACCGTCTCACCGCTGGAGAAGGTCAGACGAGCGACCGGTCCGTCGCCGGGGTCGACGTCACCCGCGTGGACCGGCTTCACCGCCAGGTCGGGACTTGTGAGCGGGTCGAACGGGACGGTGCCCAGCCCGCTGGGTGGGGGCACCGGCGCGGACCCGAACCCCGGGACCGGCCCGGGGTCGGGCTCAGGCTCTGGGGCAGGCACGGGCACGGGCTCAGGCTCGGACTCGGGCTCAGGCTCAGGCTCAGGAGCGTTCCGCTCGGCTTCCAGAAGGGGGTCGGGAGGCAGGATGCGGGCCGGCCGCTCGGGCTCGGGCTCCAGCTGGGGCTCCGGGGCGGGCTCTGGCTCGGGCTCCGGGGCGGGCTCGGGAGTGGGTGGCTCGATGGGTACGGCGATCGCTGCTGCGTCCGGCGACTCGTCGGGCGCGGGGCGCGCCGGATGCTCGACGCTCGCGACGCGCACCAGGCCGGCCCCCACGGCGTACGGCGCACCATCGCCCTCGGCGACCTGCAACCGCAGCCCGGTGACACCCCCGACGCTGCGCTCGACCCACGTGGTGTCCGCGGACCCGGAGACGGTGACGGTGCCCTCGGAGGTGACCAGCTCGGCCTCGCCGGCGCCCCGGATCACGACCTTCACGTCTCGACCTTCGCCGCTGACGAGCACGAACCCGGGAAGGCTCCGCAGACCGCCGCTGATCAGGGTGTCCAGGACCTCGTCGAAGCCGGCCCCTTCGTCGACGGTCTCCCAGAGCCCTGCGACCCGGGCCTTGGCCTCGGGCGGCAGCAGGACGATGACGGTGTCTCCGAGAACGGCGTACCACTCACCGGGCACGACGGTGCGGCTCACGCTCACGGCAGGGCTCCCAGCTTCTCGTCCAGGCTCTCGCTCTGACGCCGGGGGCTGTCGCTCCCGTCGTCGGCCAATCCCACCACATCGACGACGACCGCGGTCGCGTTGTCGATGCCGCCGGCCTCCAGGGCCGCGGCGACGACGCCCTCCGCCGCGTCTCCCGGATCGGCGTTGTCCGCGAGGATCCCCGCGATCACGGGGTCGCGGACCAGGTCGGTGACGCCGTCGGAGACCAGCAGCACGCGCTCGGCTTCGACCAGCGGCACCTGGAAGAAGTCCGGGTCGAGCGGGTCCGGTCCGCCCAGCGCGCGGGTGACGATGTGTCGCTCGGGATGCGCCAGCGCCTGCTCCTCGGTGATCCGCCCGGAGGTCACCAGCTCCTGGACGACGCTGTGGTCGGTGCTCACGCGGCGGAGCTCGCCGCGACTGAAGGCGTAGATGCGCGAGTCGCCGAGGTTGGTCAGCAGCCACCGTGGGCCGTCGTCCTCCTCGACGAGAAGCGCCACCACTGCGGTCGTGCCGCCGTGCCACGGGCGCCCGTCGCGGCCGCGGTGGGTCGTGCCGTACTCGAGGAGCCGGCGCTGGGCCGCGCGCAAGGTCGCCATGACCACCTGGGGTCCCTGGCGGGGGTCGTAGCCGACGTCGGACAGCCGGGCGAACTCCTCCACGACGAACCGACTGGCGATCTCGCCGCCGTCGTGACCACCCATGCCGTCGGCGACGACGAACACCGGCGGCTCGGCCAGGAGGGAGTCCTCGTTGACCTCGCGCACCAGGCCCACGTCGGTGGCGACGCCGTAGCGCAGCTCCACCTGGTCCCCGAGGTCGTTCATCGCGTCCCGCGACCGCTCGTGCACCTGGGGCCGCCCGCTAGCGTGGGGACGATGGGCACCTCGTCCGCCCCGGGCTCCGTCGACCACCCGGTCGGCGCCACGGGGCATCGCTCGCTGGCCGACCAGCTCCGCGGCTGGCCGGACGAGCGACTCGTGAGACTGCTCAGAGAACGCCCCGATCTCTCCACGCCTGCTCCCGCCGACTGCAGCCAGCTCGCGTCGCGCGCCGCCACCCGGTCGTCGCTCAACCGTGCCCTCGACCTGCTCACGCGCCTCGAGCTCTCCGTCCTTGATGCCCTCGTGGCCATGGGCCACACCACCGAAGCCGAACTGCGCCACATCCTGGACGCGGAAGCCTCCGCTGTCGAGAGTGCGGTCCGCCGGCTCCTCGACCTCGCCCTGGTCTGGGAGAACGACCTCGGCCTGCGACCGTTGACCGGCGTCCCGGACGCACTCGGCTCGCTCTCCGGGCTCCACCCCTCGAGCGGGCGGACGCCGGAGCAGGCAGCGGCCGTCCTGACGGAGCTCTCTGCCCCGGCCCGCGCGATGCTCGAGCACGTCGAGTCAGGCTCGGGCGAGGCCGATGCCGGCTCCGCGCGACACCAGATCGCGCCCGTCGATGCGGCGACGCCCGCCGAGGAGCTGCTGGCGCGCGGCCTGCTGGTGCCCGGCCGGCCTGGTCTGGTGCGCGTGCCCGGCGAGGTGCAGATCGCCCTGCGGGGCGGCCACACGACGCGCCACCGCATCGACGCACCCCCGGAGGTGTCGACCTCGCCACGAGATGCCGACGTGGTCGACCGAGCCGCGGCCGGCGCAGCGTTCGACGTCGTACGCCGGGTGGAGCTCCTCGTCGACCACTGGGGCACGGCGCCACCGGTGGCGCTGCGCACCGGTGCCCTGGCAGTGCGTGACCTCAAGGCAGCCGTCGAGGTCGTCCAGCTCGACGAGCGGGCGACGACCCTGGTCGCCGAGGTGGCGGCCGCGTCCGGACTCCTCGCGATGTGGCCCGACTCCGACGGCAACCCGGCCTGGACCCCCACGGAGGCGTTCGACGCCTGGTGCGAGGAGCCGACGGCCCAGCGCTGGCGCAGGCTCGCGGCAGCCTGGCTCGCCACCGAGCGCCTGCCCTTCCTGGTCGGCACGCGCGACACAGCGGGCAAGTCCCGCAACGCGCTGGACCCCGAGCTGACCAGCCGGATCGCCCCCGAGACCCGCGCGATGAGCCTCGGCGTGCTGGCTGAGCTGCCCTCCGGAGAGGTGCTGGCGACCGGCACCGGGCCGGCGTCCGTGGCCGCTCGCGTCGCCTGGCAGCGGCCTCGGCGTCCCCCGTCGCGGGCCGACCAGGTGGTGGCCGCGCTCGACGAGGCCGCCCAGCTCGGGCTGGTCGCACTCGGCGGGCTCGCGTCGTACGCCGTGGTGCTGATCGCCGGCGACGACCCTTCCGACCTGTTGACCCCGCTGCTGCCGGCGGAGGTCGACCAGGTCCTCATCCAGGCCGACCTGACTGCAGTCGCGCCGGGCCCGCTGACCCGGGAGCGGGCGCGCGACCTGCACCTGCTGGCCGATGTCGAGTCGCGCGGCCAGGCGACGGTCTACCGGTTCTCCGCCGGGTCGGTGCGGCGCGCGTTCGACGCCGGCTGGTCGGCGCACGAGGTGCACGCCTTCCTCGACACGGTCTCCAGCACTCCGGTGCCCCAGCCCCTGAGCTATCTGGTCGACGACGCCGCGCGGACGTTCGGCACGATCCGGGTCGGCCACGCGGAGGCGTTCCTGCGCGCCGACGACGAGACAGCGCTGGCCGAGGTGCTCCACCACCCTCGCGCCGCTGCGCTCGGGCTACGCCGGATCGCGCCCACGGTGCTGGTCAGCTCGACCTCTCTCGACCTGCTGCTCCCGCGACTGCGCGAGCTCGGGGTCTCGCCTCTGGTCGAGAGTGCGGACGGCTCCGTCCACGTCTCACGCCCCGACCGGCTGCGTGCGCGCCCGCGGCGTCGGGACAGCCCCCGGCCGACCGAGGTCGCCCGTCTCGAGGCCCGTCTCACGCAGGTGGTGACCGCGATCCGGGCGGGCGACCGGGTCGCGCGGACCCGCGTTCCGACGTCCCCGGAGCTGACCCCGATCGGGTCGCTGGCGGCGCTGCGCGAAGCCGTCGAGGGTGGTCGCACCGTGCTCATCGGCTACGTCGACAACCACGGTGTCTCGAGCGAGCGGATCGTCGACCCGGTGCGTGTCGACGGTGGCTGGCTCACCGCCCGCGACCACCGCGCGGACGACGTACGCCAGTTCGCGGTGCACCGGATCCGAACCGTGAATCCCGTGGACACAGATCCGTAGACTGGACGACATGGACTTCGTCCGGTACGCCGAGTCGTCGGCAGCGCTGCTCAACGCCGCGCTGCCCGACCGCGAAGCCCTCGTCGCGCACCTCGCCAACCGGGCCTGGCTGCAGTCGCAGGTGAACGATCGAGACGTCGCTGTGCTGCGTCGCTTCTGCAAGGACCTCCGGCCGGCGTTCGAGGCTTCTTCGCGACACGACGCGCAGGGCGTGGTCGACGTGCTCAACGCGCTCCTCGAGCGACACCCGATCACCCCGCGCATCGCCGACCACAACCCCGCGCGCCTGCACATCCACGTCGCCAACAAGGCCGCCAGCGTCGCCGACCTCGTCATCGGTGAGTCGCTCCTCGGCCTGGCCAACCTGGTCTGCGACCTCGGCCCGACCCGGCTCGGCGTCTGCGCGGCGTCCCCCTGCACCCAGGTCTACGTCGACACCTCCCCCAACCAGTCGCGCCGGTACTGCTCCGAGCGCTGCTCCTCCCGCGCCAACGTCGCCGCCTTCCGCGCCCGCCAGAAGGCCGCCGCGGGCTGAGCTCTGTTGAACGGCGCCTTCTGACCGTTGAACCGCGAGTTCTGACGGTCAAAGGGCGCGACTCGACGGTCAAAAGGCGCGGCTCAACGTCCAGGCGTGGGCGGCGAGGAGCTCGGCGACGAGGGTCTCGGTGAGGAGGCGTACGTCGTCCACGTCGTCGTGCGGGTAGCGCAGGGTCAGCGCGGCGCCCGGGACGTCGCCCCCGACCGCGACCAGGGTCGACCCGCGCTCCCGGACCCAGGTCAGCAGCTCGTCCTCCCAGCGCGAGCCGGCCAGCAGCAGCATCCGGTAGTCGGTGGTCTTGGTGAGGTAGACGTCGACGTGGCTCCAGTCGGCCGTCTCACAGCCGTACGCCGGCAGTCGCGGTCCTTCGCGGAGCATCAGCGCCGACTGCAGCGCGGAGCCCAGCCGGTGGGCGGGCGCGACCACATGGGTGCCGTCGGGACCCAAGAGCGCGTCGGACAGTGCCGGCAGCCAGTCACCGCGGCCGGCCAGAAGGTGGGCACATGCCTCGGCCGCCCGGTCCAGCAGACTCGGCACGTCGAGTCCGCCACCGAGACTGGCCTCGAGGGCCAGCACCTGGGCGACCGTGTGCTGGTAGGTACGGCAGGCGACGCCTCCGGCCTCGTGACCGGCCCACATCGGTACGACGTCGTCGCACAGATCGACCACCGGCGAGTCGACCACGTTGGTCATCGCCACGAAGCGGGCAGCGCGACCCTGGCTCCTCAGCCGTCGGCAGGCGTCGAGCGTCTCGGCTGAGCCACCGGAGGCGGTGATCGCCACCACCGTCGCGCCTGCGTCGAGTCGCGGGAGCAGGTCGGTGGCCGCGTTCTCGGCGACCGCCCGCACCCCACGGGCTCGGAGCCGCGCGGCCGCGACCTGCGCGGCGTACCCCGACGAGCCCATGCCGAGCAGCAGCCACGACCGCTCCGCATCTGCCGCCGAGATACCCCAGTCGTTGCCCGCGCGCAGGGCTGCGGCGAGGTCCCCGAGCCGGGCGGGCTTCTCCTCCAGGTCGGCGAGGAACAGTGCCGGATCCATCATGGCCTCGGCACGAGTCGTCGGCGCACCTGCGCGGCCGGCACGTAGAACCACTCCCAGAACTCGCGCTGGCCGGCGTACACGATCTCGCGGCAGACCTGCTCCCAGTCGTACGCCGGCAGGAGTGCCTCGTCGTAGAGGTCGCCGTGGCGGCCCAGCGCTCGCCGGTAGCCCTCGACGAACGCCGCCTGCTCGCCCGTGGTCCAGGCAAGGCCGGTCTCGTCGGCGAGGTCGGGCGCGTAGTGCCGGACGACGTGCTCGACGTTCTCCAGCGACGCCAGCATCTCGGCGACGTCGCGGGCCGCCGGAGCCGGTGCCGAACGCAGGTCGGGAGGCAGCGTCGGGTTGCCGTCGAAGTCGACCACCGCGTAGCGACCGTCACCGTCGCGCAGCACCTGGCCGACGTGCAGGTCGCCGTGCACCGGCAGCACGAGCGTGCCCGCTGTGGCGGCGAGACCGGCCAGCGTCGCCTCGATCTCGGGGCGGTGGGCGGAGAGCAGGGCGAAGGAGTCGGGGTCGTGCGGCTCGACGAGGCGCAGGGCGAGGTCGAGCGCGGCCAGCGCCTCGTCGGCGTACCGCCGGGCCTGGCTCGCGCTCATCCGCGCCGGCGGGTCGTCGGCGAGCGCCACGTGCATCCGCCCGACCACCTCGCCGAGCTCGGCACCGAAGGCGGGCGACGCGGGGCCGGGCTCGATCCCGAGTGCCCGACGGGCCGCCTCGAGACCCCACGTCCAGCCGTCCTGGGTGCCGGGCAGGTAGGCCTGCACGATCACGAGGGGCACCCACTCGCCGGAGCCGGGATCGCGCCACTCGATCACGCCCACCAGGGCGGGCGACTCCGCGAAGCCGACCTCGGACAGACGGCGCAGCCGGTCCGCCGCCGGGTGCGGGCCCACGAGCGGCTCGGTCATCCACTTGACGACGACGCGGTCGCCGACGACCCACGACGCATGGGTCTGGTCGACCCCCATCGCCCGCTCGGTCTCGTCGTCGAGCGCTACCCACGAGGCCGCCGTCACCCGGAAGCCGTCCTCGACCGCCATCCGGTTGCGCAGGCGGTGGAGGACCGCGAGCCCGGCACCGTCGCCGGGGGTCGAAGGGACCCACTCGTCTCCCGACGCCGACGCCGACATCGACACGGGCTCCGCGCGATGCCCCTGGTCCGAGGCGACCACGCGGATGGCATGGGTCGCGTCGAGCGGGAGGGTGCTCTCGGCACCCTCCTCAACCACCGGACGATGTCCGATGCTCGAGGCCGACCCGCTCGATGATCTCGGCGCCCTTGCGCAGGCCGTCCCGAGCCCGGATGCCGGCTCCGATCGCGCTCATCCGCTCCCGCAGCACCGTGTCGGCCAGCAGCCGGTCGACGGCGCCGACCAGCTGCCCGTCCGAGAAGTCGTACGTCGGCAGCCGCAGGCCGAAGCCGAGCTCGTGCACGCGTTGGGCGTTGTCGTACTGGTCCCAGAAGAGGGGCAGCAGCACCATCGGCTTCCCGAAGTGCATCGCCTCGGTGACGGTGTTGTTGCCCCCGTGGGTGATCACCAGGTCGACCTGGGGCATCAGCGTCGTCTGCGGGAGGGTCGCCGCTCCGGTCATGTTGTCGGCCAGCCGCAGCTCGTCGGCCCGCGGCCCCATGCTGACGATCACGCGGTGCCGGGTCCGGCCGAGGACGTCGATCAGGCGCTGCATGAGGCCGATGTCGGCACTGCCGAGAGAGCCGAGCGAGAGGTAGACCAGGCCGGCGTCATCGGGGCCCTCTGCCGATCCCCGGCCGACCTCGGGCGGCATGACGTACTGCTCGTCGGTCTCGCGGACGCTGGAGTCGATCCGGTGCCAGCTGGCGTCGAGCGGCCGCGCGTCGACGTAGTCCAGCTCGCGCGGGTAGACGTAGATGTTCGCGTGCGGGGAGGTGTGCATGAACTCGCGGCTCGGCAGCGGCGGCGCACCTTGCTCCTGGCACCAGGCGTCGAAGGACGACCAGGTCTCGTCGTGGGTGCGGTCGAACTCCTCCAGGAACGCCGCCCACGGGGACCGGTCGTCGGCGGCGTACCCGGAGAAGACCGGCGCGACGTCGTCGCCGCGGACCTCGAGCGGGTTGCAGGAGACGATCCGCACGAAGGCGCCGTCGGCGGTCATCAACGCGGGGAACGAGACGACGTTGTCCTCCACGATGACGTCAGGAGCGTTGCGGGCGATGATCTCGCGCAGCTGCGGCTCGCAGTACTTCGCGCCGTCGATCAGGGCGGCGTACGTCGGCTGCACGAACGTCGCGAGCTGGTCACGGGTCGGCTTGGCGAACTCCGGCGCCGTCTCGTTGATGAAGTCGATCCAGAACTGGCCGGCGGCCTCACTGGTGTCCGGGCCGGCGTCCGGGTCCGGAGGAGCGAGGTCGACGAGCTCCTCGACGAAGCCGTAGGGCGCCAGCCGGCCCGCCCACGAGCGCTCGGCCGCGAAGACGACACGGTGCCCCTTGTCGAGCAGCACCTTGCCCAGACCGATGCACTGGTTGGTCGGGCCGTAGGCCGACTCGGGCATGAACAGAACGGTCAGGGCGCCGTCGGCTGGGCTCACCCGGGGCAGGCTATCCGCCCGTGTCGGGGCCGGTCCGTAGGCTTGGCCGGATATGACTGACGGACCCCTGATCGTGCAGAGCGACAAGACGCTGCTGCTCGAGGTCGACCACGAGCGCGCACCGGACTGCCGCAAGGCCATCGCGCCGTTCGCCGAGCTCGAGCGGTCGCCGGAGCACATCCACACCTACCGGCTGACCCCTCTGGGGCTGTGGAACGCACGCGCAGCCGGGCACGACGCCGAGCAGGTGGTCGACACCCTGCTGGAGTTCAGCCGGTACGCCGTGCCGCACGCGCTGCTCGTCGACGTCGCCGAGACGATGGCGCGCTACGGGCGACTGCGCCTGGAGAAGCATCCGGTGCACGGTCTCGTGCTGGTCAGCAACGACCGGCCCGTGCTCGAGGAGGTGCTGCGGGCGAAGAAGGTCGCCGGCATGATGGGCGCCCGCATCGACCCCGACACGGTCGTCGTCCACCCCTCGGAGCGCGGCAACCTCAAGCAGGCTCTGCTCAAGATCGGGTGGCCGGCCGAGGACTTCGCTGGCTACGTCGACGGCGAGGCGCACGAGATCGAGCTCGACCAGACCGAGTGGACCCTGCGGGCCTACCAGAAGGAGGCTGCCGAGTCCTTCTGGCACGGCGGCTCCGGAGTCGTCGTGCTGCCGTGCGGGGCCGGCAAGACCCTGGTCGGAGCGGCGGCGATGGCCCACGCCAAGGCGACGACGCTGATCCTGGTGACCAACACCGTGAGCGCCCGCCAGTGGAAGGACGAGCTGGTGCGGCGTACCTCCCTGACCGAGGAGGAGATCGGCGAGTACTCCGGCTCGGTCAAGGAGATCAGGCCGGTGACGATCGCGACGTACCAAGTGATGACGACGCGCCGCAAGGGCGTCTACTCCCACCTGGAGCTGCTGGACGCGCGCGACTGGGGGCTGATCGTCTACGACGAGGTGCACCTCCTGCCGGCCCCGATCTTCCGGATGACCGCCGACCTGCAGGCCCGGCGGCGCATCGGGCTGACGGCGACGCTGGTCCGCGAGGACGGTCGCGAGGGCGACGTGTTCTCGCTGATCGGCCCCAAGCGCTACGACGCGCCCTGGAAGGACATCGAGGCGCAGGGCTGGATCGCGCCCGCCGAGTGCATCGAGGTGCGGGTGACGCTGCCGTCGGCTGAGCGGATGGCGTACGCCGTGGCCGAGCCCGAGGAGCGCTACCGGCTGGCTTCCTGCACCCACCACAAGATCGACGTCGTACGCCGCCTCGTCGACCAGCACCCGGGCCAGCCCACGCTGGTGATCGGGCAGTACCTCGACCAGCTCGACGAGCTGGCCACCGCACTGGACGCCCCGACGATCACCGGTGCGACTCCCGTCAAGGAGCGGCAGCGGCTCTACGAGGCGTTCCGGTCGGGCGAGGTCGGGCTCCTCGTCGTCTCGAAGGTGGCGAACTTCTCCATCGACCTGCCCACCGCCGAGGTCGCGATCCAGGTGTCCGGCTCCTTCGGCTCACGTCAGGAGGAGGCACAGCGGCTCGGCCGCCTGCTGCGACCCAAGACCGAGGGCAAGAGCGCCCACTTCTACACGATCGTGTCCCGTGACACCGTCGACGCCGAGTTCGCCGCCAACCGGCAGCGCTTCCTCGCCGAGCAGGGGTACGCGTACTCCATCCGCGACGCGGAGGACTGACGGTCTCGCTCTGCGCCGATGCGGCAGGCTGGGCGCATGGACGGGCAGGGAGTCGCGGACGCCTTCGGGCTCGGGCGCGCGACGGCCCTGAGCGAGCCGGTCGCGCGCGGCGAGGTCGGCGAGATCCGGCGCCTCGAGACCGAGCAGGGCAGCTACGCCGTGAAGCAGGCGTTCGAGCCACTCACGCCCGGCGAGATCACCGAGCTGGAGCGAACGAGTCACTTCCACCTGGCCTGTCGACAGGCCGGCATCCCGGCCCCGGCGCCCATCGCGACCCCGGGCGGCGCCTTCGTCGCAGACGTCGCCGGAGAGCACGTCCTGCTCTACACCTGGGTCGACCTGGCCGACCCCGATCCCGGCCTCGACCCTTCGGCCGTGGGTGCTCTGGTCGCACAGCTCCATGCCGTCGACCACCCCTGGCCGACGACGACGGTGGACCCGTGGTTCCAGGCCCCGATCGGCCAGCGCGAGTGGAAACGAGTCCTCAAGGCGACGCGCGCGGCCGGGGCGCCGTACGCCGATCGGCTGGCCGAGCTGCTGCCGCGCCTGCTCGAGGTCGAGGCGATCCTCACGCCGATGGCGCCGGTGCAGGTCTGCCACCTCGACCTCTGGTCGGACAACCTGCGACGCACGACGGCCGGCGACCTGTGCCTGATCGACTTCGAGAACGCCGGGCCCGCAGACCCCGCTCGGGAGCTGGCCATGGTGCTGTTCGAGTTCGGGCAGGGCGACGCCGTACGTCAGCTGCGGCTGTACGACGCGTACCTCGCCGCCGGCGGACCCGGCCGGGTCAGCGCGCGCGAGGATCTCGCACTCACCGTCGCCCAGCTCCACCACATCGGCCATCGCCACCTGACGATGTGGTGGACCGCCCGTGATCCGGAGGCCAAGGCGCGGGCACTGGCCGGGGTCGAGGAGTTCCTCGACCAGCCGTTCCTGCTCGCCGACGTCGACCGGCTGGTCGCTGCGGTGACCAGCACGACGTAGCCCGCGAGCAGGTCGGGCAACCGCTGCGCCCGTAGGCTCGATGAGTGGAGTTGCGCGAGCGCCTGGGCCGGGCCTTGTTCCTGCGGGTCGCCGGACCGGACGGCGCGAAGCACCGAGAGCGCATCCACGGCACGCCGGGGCCGAGGTGGTTCCCCGAGGGCAGCCCGATCACGGTCGTGCACGGCGACGCCTCGATGTTCGTCGGCGGCATCCGCGCGGTGCTCCTGCAGACCCTCCAGCCCCAGGCGATGACCGCGGTCGCCGAGCACTCCGGCTACCGGGGCGACATGTGGGGTCGCCTCGCCCGCACCAGCCGCTACCTCGCGGTCACGACGTTCGGGACGGCCGACGACGCCCAGCAGGCGGTCGACGTCGTGCGGGCGATCCACGACCGGGTGAACGGCGCGATGCCCGACGGCTCGGCGTACGACGCCAACGACCCGCACCTGCTCGAGTGGGTGCACGTCGCCGAGATCCAGAGCTTCCTGCTCGCCCACCAACGCTTCGGGGCCCGGCCGCTCGACCAGGCCGGGTACGACGAGTACGTCGCGCAGGCGGCGTTCGTCGCTCGCAAGCTGGGTGTCCTCGACCCGCCGACCACCGAGGCCGAGCTGCACGCCGCGGTGGAGCGGTTCCGCCCCGAGCTGCGCGGGATCGAGCACGCCCGCGACGCCGTGGCCTACCTCATCCACGAGCCCGAGCTCCCGCTCGTCGCCCGTCCGGCGTACCGGGTGCTGGTGGCGGCCGCGATCGGCCTGATGCCGCCGTGGTCGCGTGAGCCGCTCGCGCTGCCGATGCTGCCGGTGGCCCACGACCGCGTCGCCGGGGCGCTCGGAGGAGTCGCGACGCGCACCATCCGCTGGGCGATCGCCGAGGACAGCGCCGGCGCCGCCCAGCTCCGCGCCGCCGCCGCAGCCGCCGCAGCCGCCGCCTCCAGCCCCGCCAGCGACACCGTCGCCGCCGGATGACGGACACCGACGGGTGACAGCCGCGGCGACGGCACGCACAATCGAGCCATGACTCGGAGGCTGATCCCGACCCGATGACCGACCTTCCCCCGCGATGGCCGCTGCCGGAGCTGTCAGATCTCCGCGACGAGCTGATCGCGGCGTACGCCGACCCGGGCCGCGGCTACCACGACACGCTCCACCTGAGCGAGGTGCTCGACCGGCTCGAGACGCTCGCCGGGGCGGGGGTCGCCTTCGACCCGCTCGTCGCGGGCCTCGCCGCGTGGTTCCACGACGCGGTCTACGACGGGGAGCGCGACGCCGAGGAACGCAGCGCCGTCTGGGCCGAGGAGGCACTCGCGGACACCACCTACGGCGACGAGGTGGCCCGGCTGGTGCGGCTCACCGAGACCCACGACCCTGCCGAGACCGACGCCGCCGGGCAGGCCCTGTGCGACGCCGACCTCGCGATCCTCGCGGCCCCCCGGGAGCGCTACGACGCCTATGTCGCGGGGGTCCGCCGCGAGTACGACTACCTCCCGGACGCGGAGTTCGCCGCCGGGCGTTCGGCCGTGCTCCACGACCTCGCCGGCCGCAGCCGGCTCTTCCACACGGCGTACGCCAGGGAGACCTGGGAGCCCGCCGCCCGTGCCAACCTCGAGCGCGAGCTCGCGGGGCTGAACCCCTGACCCGTGGCTACCGCGAGCTGCGCGGCTGCTTGCGCCGCCGCAGGCCCGCGTCGCGCAGGCGCACGATCAGCACCCGGGAGGTCACGGGGACGGCACCGGCGGCGACGACCGCGTCGTACCGCTCCGCCGGGACGTCGTAGTGGTCGCGGTCGAAGCCACGCTCCGGGATGCCCAGGGCACGGGCGAACGTGTGCAGCTCGGCGTACGACGTGTCGCTGGCGAGATGTGACCACGTCGTGCCGCGCGAGGGCACCAGGGGTGGGTCGATGAGGATCATCGGGCCGCCGGGTCGGGCAGGTCGTCCACCATCGACCGCCACGAGCGGACGTAGCCCGCGTCGACGTAGGCCTTGGCCGACCCGCCAGGGCGTACCTGGTCGCCGAGATGCAGCTGGCGGACACCCGCCTGGAGGAGCCAGGGCACGTGCTCGGGCGCGAGTCCGCCGCCGGGCATCACCAGGGCGGCGGTCTCCGGCGTGACCGTCGCGAGCAGGTCGTCGAAGCCGGCCTCCATCCCGCGCGGCGAGCCGGCGGAGCGCACGGCCACGAGGTCGGGCAGCGGGAGCAGGCGTCGCCATGACCGGCGCGGGTCGAGGGACGAGTCGATCGCACGGTGGGAGGTCCAGGGCACACCGGGCAGCCGGTCGATCAGCAGCTGGCAGGTCTCGGTGTCGATCTCGAGGTCGGCGTCCAGGAACCCGAACGCCACGCCCGTCGCGCCACAGGCGAGGTAGTCCTCGCCGAGGCCGACCAGCCGCGCGAACTCGCCTCCGGTCGTCGACCACGAGTCGTTGAGCCGCAGCAGCACGAACGCCGGCAGCTCGCTCTCGCGGCAGATCCCGCTGACCAACGCCGGCTCGGGCGACAACCCGCAGGTGGGGCCCGGCACAGCGACGTGCAGCCGGTCGGCTCCACCCTCCAGCGCACCGGGCACATCGCGCGGGTCGCTCACCGCGACCTCCAGCACGACGTCGACCATGGGCCCAGCGTAGGGAACTCCACGGGTCGAGTGCCTCACGACGGGCCAGGGACCGTTCTCAGGCACACGACCCGCCAGGGGCCGCGCCCTACCATGACCGCATGCAGGTCCCGGCGCCGATCGAGTACGCGCGCGCCACCAGCGTCGAGGACGCCGTGGGCTTGCTCGAGCGACTCGGCGAGGAGGCCCGCATCATCGCCGGCGGCCACAGCCTGCTGCCGATGATGAAGCTCCGGCTCGCCACGCCGGAGTACCTCGTCGACATCAACGACCTGCACGACACGTTGAGCTACATCGAGGCCGACGACGACGTCGTACGCATCGGGGCGATGACCCGTCACCGAGAGCTGCTCGAGTCCGAGCTGCTGTGGGATCTCTTCCCGATCTTCCGCGACGCCGAGCGCGTCATCGCAGACCCGCCCGTCCGCAACCGCGGCACCCTCGGTGGCGCGCTCTGCCAGGCCGACCCCTCCGAGGATCTCTCCTCGGTCTGCACCACCCTCGACGCGGTCTGCGTCATCCAGGGCTCGTCGGGCACCCGTGAGGTGTCGATGGACGAGTTCCACCGGGGCCCCTACCAGACGGCGGTGGGCCAGGCCGAGATGCTGACCGAGGTGCGCATCCCGGTACGCCGCCACGGCAGCAGCGCCTACCTCAAGGTCGAGCGTCGCGCCGGCGACTGGGCCGTCGTCGCGGCGGGTGCGGCGATCTGGATCGAGAACGGCGTGATCGACGACGCCCGCGTCGGACTGGCCGCGGTCGGCCCGAACACCGCCGGGATCCCCGAGGTCTCGGCGGCCTTGCGTGGGCGGGTGCCGGACGAGGCGGCGTTCGCCGAGGCCGGCCGCCTGGCCGCGGCGGGCTGCCGACCGGTCACCGACCCGCGCGGCACCGAGGCCTACAAGCGCCATCTCGCCGACGAGCTGACGCGGCGTACCCTCCGCACGGCCGCGGCCCGCGCGGTCGCCGACCGGACGGCGTAGGGGTACGGCGTGGAGGTCTCGATCACGGTCAACGACGAGCTGGTCACGCGCGACGTCGAGGCACGGATGCTGCTCGTGCACTTCCTGCGCGACGAGCTCGGCCTGACCGGCACCCACTGGGGATGTGACACCACCAACTGCGGCGCCTGCGTGATCCTCTACGACGGCGAGCCGGTGAAGTCCTGCACGGTGCTGGCCCCGATGGCCGACGGGCACGACGTCCAGACGGTCGAGCACCTCGAGGTGGACGGCGTCCTCGACCCCGTGCAGCAGGGCTTCATGGAGTGCCACGGTCTGCAGTGCGGCTTCTGCACGCCCGGGATGCTGCTGACCGCGCGTGCCCTCCTCGACCGCGACCCGGACCCGAGCGACCACACGATCCGCGAGGCCATCTCGGGCCAGATCTGCCGCTGCACCGGCTATGCCACCATCGTCCGGTCGGTGCGCTGGGCCGCCGAGCATCCCGAGGGCCGGCCCGAGCAGCCCGTGGACGAGCGCGAGGAGGTGCCGTGACCGATCTCGCCCTCGAGCGCGATGGCAGGCCGCTCGGACACGGCCGGATGCTGCGCAAGGAGGACCGCCGCCTGGTCCGTGGTCGCGGCCGCTACACCGACGACCTCCAGCTGCCGGGCATGCTCCACCTGGCGATCCTGCGTTCGCCGCTCGCGCACGCCCGCATCGTGTCGGTCGACACCCTCGCGGCCGAGGCTCACCCGAAGGTGAGAGCCGTGGTCACCGGCGCGATGCTCGCCGAGCGCGGGCTGGCGTGGATGCCGACGCTGCCCGGCGACCGGCAGCCGGTGCTGGCCACTGACAAGGTCCACTTCCAAGGCCAGGAGGTGGCGTTCGTCGTCGCCGAGGACCGGTACGCCGCCCGCGACGCCCTCGAGCTGATCGAGGTCGAGTACGACGCGCTGCCGCCGGTCATGGACGCCCGGCGCGCCCTGGACCCCGAGACGGCGCTGATCCGCGAGGACGTGCCCGGCAAGACCGACAACCTCTGCTTCGAGTGGGAGACCGGTGACGCGGCTGCCACGGCCGAGGTCTTCGAGCGCGCCGAGGTCACCCTCGCCCAGGAGCTGGTCTTCCCGCGGGTGCACCCGGCGCCGCTGGAGACGTGCGGTGCCGTCGCCGACTACGACCGCGTCGACGAGCACCTCACGCTCTGGTCGACCACCCAGGCGCCCCATGCCCACCGGACGCTGCTGTCCCGGTTCACCGGGATCGAGGAGCACCGCATCCGGGTGATCGCTCCCGACGTGGGTGGCGGGTTCGGCAACAAGGTGCCGATCTATCCCGGCTACATCTGCGCCATCGTCGGCTCGATGGTCACCGGCAAGCCCGTGAAGTGGGTCGAGGACCGCACCGAGAACCTCGTCGCCAGCGGCTTCGCCCGCGACTACGTGATGCAGGGCGAGATCGCGGCGACGCGCGACGGGAAGATCCTGGCGGTCCGCAGCCATGTGCTCGCCGACCACGGCGCC
The DNA here is from genome assembly GCA_036271155.1 of Nocardioides sp. Lineage (GTDB taxonomy): Bacteria > Actinomycetota > Actinomycetes > Propionibacteriales > Nocardioidaceae > Nocardioides. Next base: position 21,285 of record DATBBE010000137.1, read on the forward strand.
TTCAACGGCGCGGCCACGCCGACGAAGTTCCCCGGTGGCTTCTTCGGGGTCTTCACCGGCAGCTACGACATCGAGGCGGCGCACTGCTCGATGACCGCCGTCCACACCAACAAGGCGCCCGGCGGCGTGGCCTACGCCTGCTCGTTCCGGATCGCCGAGGCCGTCTACCTCGTCGAGCGGATGGTCGACATCCTGGCCGACGAGCTCGGCATCGACCCGGTCGAGCTGCGCCTGAAGAACTTCATCCAGCCCGACCAGTTCCCCTACGTCAGCCGCACCGGGTGGGTCTACGACTCCGGCAACTATCCGGCGGCCATGGCCGAGGCGCTCCGCATCTCCGGCTACGACGAGCTCCGGACCGAGCAGGCAGAGCGGCGTGCGCGTGGCGAGTTGATGGGGATCGGTGTCGCGTTCTTCACCGAGGCCGTCGGCGCCGGTCCGCGCAAGGACATGGACCTCGCCGGCCTGGCCATGTCCGACGGCTGCGACCTCACCATCAACCCGACCGGCACGGCCGTCGTCCGCATCTCGGTGCAGACCCAGGGGCAGGGTCACGAGACCACGTTCGCCCAGATCGTGGCCGAGGAGATCGGCATCCACCCCGACGACATCGAGGTGGTGCACGGCGACACCGACAACACGCCGTACGGCCTGGGCACCTACGGCAGCCGCTCGACGCCGGTCTCCGGCGCCGCGGCGGTGCTGGTCGCCCGCAAGCTGCGTGACCGCTGCCGTGAGATCGCGGCCCACCTGCTGGAGGTCTCCGCCGCCGATCTCGACTGGGAGCGCGGCACGTTCTCCGTGCGTGGCGTTCCTTCGGCCCGGATGACGATGCGCGAGATAGCGGCCGCGGCGTACGGCGACGCCGACCTGCCCGAAGAGCTCGCCGGCGGGCTGGAGGACCACGTCACCTACAGCCCGCAGAACCTCACCTACCCGTTCGGCGCCTACATCTGCGTCGTCGACATCGACCCCGGCACAGCGGTGGTGAAGGTACGCCGGTTCATCGCGGTCGACGACTGCGGCACCCGCATCAACGAGATGATCGTCGAGGGCCAGATCCACCGGGGACTCACCGACGGCGTCGGGATGGCGCTGATGGAGCAGATCACCTTCGACGAGCTCGGCAACTGCCTCAACGCCTCGCTGATGGACTACCTGATCCCGACCGCGCTGGAGGTGCCGGACTGGGAGACCGGCACCACGGTCACGCCGTCGCCGCACCACCCGATCGGCGCCAAGGGCGTGGGCGAGTCGGCGACGGTGGGCTCGCCGCCGGCGGTGGTGAACGCGATCATCGACGCCCTGGAGCCGTACGGCGTACGCCACGCCGACATGCCGCTGACCCCCTCGCGCGTCTGGGAGGCCATGCTGGCCGGGCGCGGCGCCCAGACCGGCGCACAGCCTGGCTCGGGAGCTGGGGGTGCCCCGACCCGATGACCCCGACCCAGCTGCGTGCGTTCGCGGCCGTCGTCCGGCTCGGGTCGGTGAAGGCTGCCGCGGCGGAGCTCTACGTCACCGAGGCGGCCGTCTCGCTGCACGTCGGCCAGCTCCGCAAGGAGCTCGGCGACCAGCTCTTCACGCGTACCTCCGCGGGTCTGGCCTTCACCCCGGGCGGCCTGCGGCTCGCCAGTCGTGCCGTCGAGCTGCTCGGGCTCCAGGACCGCACGGTGCTCGAGGTGCGGGCTGCCGGGGAGGGCCGCCGGCTGCTCCGGCTGGGCGCCTCCACCCTCTTTGCCGAGTACGCCGCTCCCGGTCTGATCGGTCTGTTCGCCGAGCGGGCCAAGGACCTCGACGTCGAGCTCAGCACCCATCGCACCACGCGCTTCGAGTCACTGCTGCTGACCCGGACTGTCGACGCCGCGATCGGGCCACGGATCGCCCGGCCGGAGAACCCGGTCGGCAGCAAGCTGTTCCTCAACTACCAGGTGATCGCCGTCGCCGGCCCCGAGCACCCGATCCTGAGGGCGACCCCGAGCACCGCGGTGCTCCGCCAGCAGACCTGGCTGCTGGGCCCTTCTGCCGCCGAGGACGCCGGGGTGACCACCGCGCTGCTCCACCGACTCGGCGTACCGGAGGACCGGCAGCAGATCTTCCAGAGCCACGCGGCAGCCCTGGACGAGACCAAGCGCGGGCGCGGGATCTCGCTCACGCTGTCCTTCGCCGTGGCTCAGGACCTCGCCTCCGGCCAGCTCGTCCAGGTCACCGGGCGCAACCTCAGCGCCCAGGGCTCCTGGCACATCTCCACCCTCGGCGGAGGTCAGGCGACGCCGGCGGCCGAGGAGATGACCCGGTTCATCACCACCCCGCGGGCGACCCAGGCGATGCTCCGCGGCCGTGCGGTCACCCACGGCCGCTTCAAGCCCGCCGTACACGTGACCCTCTGGAGCTGAGAGCACCCGACGTACACCTCAGTCACCACTTGCGCCCCGTCGTGTGGGCACTCCCGTCGCTTCTCGGGTGTTGCAACCCCTGAGGAGCGACGGGATACCCGGTGAGCCGGGTATCCCGACGAGAGAGCCCAGCACCCGACGTAAGGCATCGCTTAACCGCCGGTTGCCGGGGCCGGTGACCGGGGTCACAGTGGGGACGTTCGGTCCACCGACCCTGGACGCAGGGCGAGAGGAGGGGGATCCGGTGTCAGTCGAGTCCGACGGCCACAACGAGGGAAACCCCCGCATGTACGAGCTGATCGAGAATGCGCCGAAGACGGGCAAGAGCCCGACCGTGTGGGCGTTCCCACAGCTCGTCGACTACCTGAAGGTGGCCGGCCAGCCGGTGCAGGGGCCGTGGCCGCCGCACCAGGAGCCGCGACCCGATCCCACGGCCGTCGACTCGGGGCCGGTGGCCGTGCCCGACCCGGCGACCGCGCAGCCCCGGCACGTGGCCGCCGACCCGCTCGTACCCGACCCGCTCGTACCCGACCAGGAGTCCTGAGTGTTCCCACCGCGTTTCCGCTACGAGGCTCCGCGGAGCCTGGCCGAGGCGATCTCGCTGCTGCACGAAGGTGGCGGTGAGGCGAAGGTGCTGGCCGGAGGCCAGAGCCTGGTGCCGCTGCTCAAGCTCCGCTTCGCCTCCCCCGAGCTCCTCGTCGACATCAACAACCTGCCCGACCTGGCCTACCACCGGCTCGACGACGACGGCACCCTGCACGTCGGTGCTCTCTGCCGGCACGCCGACCTCGAGCGGTCGGCGCTGCTGACCGAGCGGCAGCCGACGATGATCGCGGCCGCGCCGCTGATCGCCGACCCGATCGTCCGCACCCGCGGCACGCTGGTCGGCTCCTTGTGTCACGCCGACCCACAGGGCGACTGGGCCGCGGTGATGACCGCCCTGGGCGGCCAGGTCGTCGCGCAGGGCTCGGGCGGACGCCGCACGATCGCGATCGGCGACTTCGTGACCGGTCCGTTCCAGAACACCCTGGCCTACGACGAGGTCGCCGTCGAGGCGATCGTCCCCGCCGCGCAGGGCCGGCTGGTCGGCGGCTTCCTCAAGCTGGAACGGCGGGTCGGCGACTTCGCCACCGCCGGCACCGCCGTGGCCGTGGAGCTCGACGGAGACCGGGTGGTCCGTGCCGGCATCGCCCTCAGCGGAGTCGGCGGGCGGACCATCGACGCCCGCGAGGCCGCCGACTCGCTCACGGGCCAGGTGCTCGACCAGGCCGCGGTCGGCCGAGCTGCCGACCTGGCCGCCGCGGCGGCCGAGCCGAAGTCCGACCACCGCGGCAGCGCGGCGTACAAGCGCCACGTCATCCACACCTTCGTGACCAGGATCCTGACCAGGGTCTCCACGACCGAGACCAAGGCGGCCTGACGATGACCAGCCTGTTCGAGGAGATCACCAGCACGCCCGACGACGTACCGGTACGCCGGGTCACGATCACCGTCAACGGTCGTGCCCGCACCCTCGACATCGAGCCGCGCCTGCTGCTCGCCCACCTCCTGCGCCAGGGCCTCCAGCTCACGGGGACCCACACCGGCTGCGACACCACCAGCTGCGGCGCCTGCACCGTGCTCTTCGACGGTGCGCCGGTCAAGAGCTGCACGATGCTCGCCGTCCAGGCCGACGGCCACGACGTACAGACCGTCGAGGGCCTCGGCACCGCCAGCGAGCTCGACCCCGTGCAGGAAGGCTTCACCACCGAGCACGGCCTCCAGTGCGGGTTCTGCACGCCCGGGATGATGATGGCCTCACGTGCGCTGCTGAACGCCAACCCCGACCCGACGGAGGACGAGGTGCGCTTCGCGCTCTCGGGCAACCTCTGCCGTTGCACCGGCTACCAGAACATCGTCAAGGCCGTGTTGTGGGCCGCCGCTCGCGAGCGCGGTGCTCCCGCCGGGGCCGGGTCCGGCGCCGACGCGGCCCCCGAGGCGGCACGCGACGCTGCCGTCGATGCCGGGCAGGGGGCCTGAGATGACGGTGACCGAGAGCAGAGCCCTCGACGAGATCAAGATCGGTGGGATGGGCGCGAGCCGTCGCCGGGTCGAGGACAACCGCTTCATCCGGGGCCGCGGGCACTACATCGACGACGTCGTGCTCCCGGGCATGCTCCACATGGAGATCCTGCGCAGCCCCCTGGCCCACGCCCGCATCACCCGGATCGACACCAGCAAGGCCTACGACATCCCGGGCGTCCGGCTGGTGCTGACCGGCGAGATGATGGCCACCCGCAACCTCGCGTGGATGCCCACGCTCAGCTACGACACCCAGGCCGTGCTCGCCACCGACAAGGTGCGCTTCCAGGGCCAGGAGGTCGCCTGCGTCATCGCCGACGACCCCTACATCGCCAAGGACGCCTGCGAGGCGATCCAGGTCGACTACGAGCCCCTCCCGCCGATCGTGAACCCGACCCAGGCGATGGCCGACGGCGCACCGCTGATCCGCGACGACAAGGAGAACCAGCACGACAACGTCGCCTTCGACTGGGAGGTCGGCGACCGGGAGCGCACCGACCAGGCGTTCGCCGACGCCGACGTGGTCTCGAAGATCTCGCTGCACTACCCGCGCTCGCACCCCTCACCGATGGAGTGCTGTGGCTCCCTGGCCGACTTCGACCGGGCGACCGGCAAGCTCACGGTCTACATGACGACGCAGGCTCCGCACATCGTCCGGGCCGCGGTCGCGCTGATCGCCGAGCTGCCCGAGCATCAGATCCGGATCATCTCCCCCGACCTCGGCGGCGGCTTCGGCAACAAGGTGCCGGTCTACCCCGGCTACGTGATGTCGATCCTGGCCTCCATCCTGACCGAGCGCCCGGTGAAGTGGATCGAGGACCGCACCGGCAACCTGATCTCCACCGGCTTCGCCCGCGACGTCTACCTCGACGGCGAGCTGGCCCTGCGCAAGGACGGCCGGATCCTGGGCGTCCGCATGCACACGACGTCCGACCACGGTGCGTTCTTCGCCGACGCCCAGCCCAGCAAGTTCAAGATCGGCCTGATGCACTCGGCGTTCGCCTGCTACGACATCCCCACCGCACACCTCACGGCCCGCGGCGTCTACACCAACAAGGCTCCCGGTGGGGTCGCCTACCGCTGCTCGTTCCGGGTGACCGAGGCGATGTTCTTCCAGGAGCGGATGGTCCAGGCCGCGGCCGACGACCTCGGGATGGACCAGGCGGAGTTCCGGCGGGTCAACTTCGTGCGCGACGACGACTTCCCGCACCGCACGCCGTTCGGCTTCCTCACCGACTCCGGTCAGTACGCCAAGTGCCTGCAGGTCGGGCTCGACGCGATCGGGTACGCCGACTTCCGCCAGCAGCAGGAGGAGGCCAGGTCGCGCGGACGCCTGCTGGGCATCGGGATCTCGACGATGACCGAGCCGCTGGGCGCCGGCAACAGCCGCGAGTACGACATCCTCGGCATCAAGATGTTCGACTCCGCCGAGCTGCGGATCCACATGACCGGGAAGGCCCTCCTACGCACCGGGGCCAAGTCGCAGGGGCAGGGTCACGAGACGACCTGGGGCCAGATCGTCGCCCACGAGCTCGGCATCCCGTCCGAGGACGTCGTGGTCGAGGAGGGCGACACCGACACCGCGCCGTTCGGGATGGGCACCTACGCCTCGCGCAGCACACCGGTGGCGGGCGCGGCGGTCGCGATGGTCTCCCGCAAGATCCGGGCCAAGGCCCGCAAGCTCGCGGCCCATCTGCTCGAGGTCTCCGAGGAGGACGTCGAGTGGGAGCTCGGCCGCTTCTACGTGCGCAGCAACCCGGCCCAGGGCGTCACCATCCAGGAGTGCGCGATGGCGGCGTACAGCAACATGCCCGACGGCATGGAGCCTGGCCTGGAGGGCAACGCCTACTACGACCCGCCGAACCTCACCTGGCCGTTCGCCTGCTACATCGCGACGGTCGAGGTGGACCCGATGACCGGCGTGTGGGACGTGCTGCGTTTCGTCGCGGTCGACGACTGCGGAGTGCGGATCAACCCGATGGTCGTCGAGGGCCAGATCATGGGCGGTCTCACTGAGGCCTATGCGATGGCCAGCATGCAGTTCATCACCTTCGACGCCGAGGGCAACTGTGTCGGCTCGAACTTCATGGACTACCTCCTGCCCACGGCCTGGGAGACGCCCGGCTGGGAGCTCCACGAGGTCGTGACGCCCTGCCCGCACCACCCGATCGGAGCCAAGGGTGTCGGCGAGTGCGCCACCGTGGGTGGCCCGGCCGCCTTCGTGAACGCCGTCGTCGACGCCGTTCGCATGGCGGGGGGCGCAGGTGTACGTAACATCGACATGCCGATGCTGCCCGACCGCGTGCACGAGGCCCTCACCCTGCGGCACGACGTGTCGGGCGCCCCGCCGGTGAAGACGGACGACTGAGGACCGGGACACATGAGCACCGAAGGCTGGGACATCGTCGAGCAGGCGGCCGAGCTCGCCCGCCGTGGCGAGGAGTTCGCCCTGGCGACGGTGGTGTGGCGACAGGGTCCCTCGTCGGGGCGGATGGGATCGCGCGCGATCATCACCCGCGAGGGCGAGCTCTACGGGTTCATCGGCGGCGCCTGCGCCGAGCCCGTCGTCCTGCGCGAGGCGGTCCGCGTGATCGAGAGCCGTGAGCCGCGGCTGCTGTTCCTCGGGACCGCCGAGGTGCCGGCGTCGCAGCTCCCGGAGGGGATGCTCTACATCCCCATGTCGTGCCAGAGCGAGGGCGCCTTGCAGATCTACGTCGAACCCGTCGTCCCGTCCCTCGACCTCGTGGTGGTCGGTGGCTCTCCGATGACCCGCACGCTGGCAGACCTGGCCAGCACTCTCGGCTGGGAGGCCCGGACCGTCGCCTCGGGTGACTTCTCCGCGGCCGACGTGAACGAGCGGTCGATCGTGGTGATCGCGTCACAGGGACACGGCGACGAGGAGGCGGTGGCGGTCGCGGTCTCGGCGGAGCCGCTGTTCGTGGGGCTGGTCGCCTCACGCAAGCGGGGCGAGTCCCTCCTGGCCTATCTCGCGGAGCGAGGAGTGTCCCAGCAGCTGCTCGACCGCGTGCGGACGCCGGTCGGCATCGACCTCGGCCGCACCAGTCATCAGGAGATCGCCGTGGCCGTGCTGGCCGAGCTGGTGCAGCGCCGCGCCGCCGGGGAGTTCTCCGCGCGCGGAACCGTCTCCACCACGACGTCGGCCGCCGCCGAGGTGCTCGACCCGGTGTGCGGCATGACCGTCACCGCCGACGACGCGCACTTCCCGGTCCGCCACGAGGGGGCGACGTACTGGTTCTGCTGCGCGCGATGTTCGGAGTCGTTCGCCGCCGACCCGACCAGGTACCTGAGCGAAGCGGAGGCCTGAGGCATGCTGATCAAGAACCAGTTCGAGGTCGCCGAGCCCCTGGACAAGGTCTGGGAGTTCTTCGGCAACGTCCCGCAGGTCGCGGCCTGCCTTCCGGGCGCCGAGCTCACTGACGCCCCCACCGACGAGCACGGCGACGAGCACGGCGACGAGACCTACGCCGGCACCGTCGGCATCCGGATGGGCCCGGTGAAGCTGCAGTTCGCGGGCAAGGCCAAGATCCTCGAGCGCGACGACGCCACCAAGAAGATGGTGATCGACGCGGCCGGTGCCGACCAGAAGGGCCGCGGTCAGGCGGCGATGGTGATCACCGCGCAGCTGACGCCGGCGGGCGTGGGCACGAAGGTCGCTCTCGACCAGGACCTCCAGCTCTCCGGTGCGGCCGCGCAGTATGGCCGGGGCATGATCTCGGACGTCACGACGGTCCTGATGGGTCAGTTCGCCACCAACATGCAGCAGCGGATCGGAGCGATCGACCGGGGCGAGTCGCTCGACGGCGTGGGCACCAGCTCGGCGAGCGGCCTGGCGATCGGCCTGCAGGCCGCCAGGCTGGCGCTGATGCGCGTGTTCCGTCGCTTCTGCCTCCCCTACCAACCGGCCCGGAGCTGAGGAGTCGTCATGGTCCTGTGGTGGATCGGCAACGTCGTGCTGCTGGTGGTGATCGCCCCGGTGCTCGTGGCCCTGCTGAACCGGGTGCTCGCCGCTCTGGAGCGCATCCGTGGTGCCTCCGACGAGATCCTCGCCGGGGGCGTGCTGCTGGCCGGCGAGCTCGACGGCGTACCCGAGGCGCTGGCGACCACCGACCGGACGGTGGCTGCGGTCGCCACGGGCGCTGCGCGGTACGGCGGCTCCGTCGCCAAGCTCCTGCCCCCCAAGACCCCGCCCACCACCGAGAGCTGAAGGAGACACCGCCATGCCCGTCGTCGCCTGGGTGACCGTCGTCATCGCGGCCGTCATCATCGCCGTCGCCGCGCTCGGACTGCTACGCGTGATCCTCCACCTGCGCGCGGTGGCCGCGACGCTCGGCGACGTGATCGGCGGAGTCGGGGTCATCGCCGACCGCACGAGCACGGTGCCTGACGTGCTTCCGTCGGTGAACGCCAGCCTGAAGCCGGTCCGCGACTTCTGCGAGGCGATCTGATGGCCGGCGTACCCGTCCTGGCGGCGGCCGGCTGGACCGTCGGCTACGTGCTCGGGATCGTGGTCGTGCTCGTGGTCGTCGCTCTAGTCGTGCCGATCCTGCTGCTCGCGGCCCGCATCGGTCGCCAGGCCCGCGACATCGACAGCTCGCTCGGCGACTCGGTGCGGCACACCGCGGCGCTCGCCCAGCTCCACACGACCATCGACCACGCGACCGAGATCATCGGTGGACTGCAGCGCGGCCGCGAGCGGCTGGGAGGCTGAGATGAGGGTCCTGTCCGTCACGCAGGCGGTGCCGCTGCCACTGCTCAGCGACTCCAGCCGGCACCTCTGGTGGGGAGTGGTCATCGGCGGCTTCGTCGTCGTGCTGGCCGTCGCGGCACTGCTCACCATCCTGGTGCTGGAGGTCCGCACCATCGACCAGCGCGTGGCCGCGGTCAAGGAGACCCTGAAGGCTGCGGAGAAGAACACCCAGGACGCCGCCCTGATCGGCGTCACGGCCGGCGGCGTCGAGGCCGTACTGGCCGAAGGGCTCCAGCATCACCTGTTCCTCGGACGGGTGCTCGGAAAGGTGCGGTCATGACCACCCTCGTCGTGCTGTCGGTCGTCGACATCGTGCTGCTGATCGCCGGGCTGGCGATCTACCTGTACGTCGTGGGCACCGGGCTTACCCGGATCGCGGCGAACCTCGAGGAGTGCGCCGAGATCGTGCAGGCGATCGGCCGGAACGCGCAGCCGATCATGCAGGACGTGCGGCACATCAACCGCACCGGTGGCGTCGTGGCCGGCGCCCTCCCCTTGCTGTACGGGATGGCCGAGCAGATCGTCACCAGCGTGACCCCCCGACCACCCGAGCCCGCCCAGCGACCCCCCGCTCTCCCAGCGTCGGGCACCCGGCGTTCGCGCCTCGCCGAAGGCGTCGGCTACCACCCCGTCAGTTGAGCCGCGTGTTCTGACCGTTGAGCCGCGCCTTGTGACCCAGGAAGCGCCATCCTTTCACCACCACCCGGTCAGAACACGCGGCTCAACGGTCAGAACACGCGGCTCAACGGTCAGAACGCGCCGTTCAACGGGGAATCCACTCGTCCTTCCAGGTGCGGTCGAACTGCTGCTCGTTGCAGCCCGGCCCGTAGACGGCGCACAGCTCCTCCGCGATCTGCTTGCGGTGTCCCGTCTGGCCACCCGGCACCTCGAACCACGCGACGTAGAGCCTCCACTTGCTGCCCGCCCGCTTCACCCAGCACGAGGACCGCGGGTGGCGGAAGGGCAGCCGCTCGTGGGAGAGGTCTTCGGTGTGACCGACGTAGATGACGGCGTAGGACTCGGCGTCCTCGTCGGGCTTGTACATGACGGCGTACACCGCCGGCACTGCCGGGACGGTCCAGCCGGCGAGCACGCGCGGCCCTTCGAAGGGGTATCCCGCCAACGAGCCGAGCCGGATCACGGGCCCTCGACCTCGTCGTCCTCGTCCTCGCCGAGCGCGCTGATCGCGCTGATCGGCCAGGCCGGCAGGCCGGCGGAGGTGGCCGCCGCGGTGAAGAGGGCGGCGCCACGCTGCACCGCCTCCTCACGAGTGTCGGCCTCGACGATCAGCTGAGCGCCGTACGCCGTCTGGCCGATGCCGGAGGCAACGCCGCCGGCCGGCGCGACGGCGTCGGCCAGCTCGACGATCTCCTCGCGGCTGAGCACCCGGTCACCGGATGCCTGCGCGGACACGCTCCACTGCAACGGCCCTCCTCCTCACGGCATCGTCATCTCATCGTGGCCAGGACCCGTGCGAACTGCGACAGGCTGGCGAGGTCGTGGCCGGACAGCAGCTCGTCGACGTACGGCTGCGCGACCATCATCCCCAGGGTGTCGGGGGTGTAGTCGGTGCGGTCGCCCCGGTGGGGGTTCAGCCAGACGATCCGGTGGCACAGCCGCGAGAGGCGCCGCATCGCCGACTCCAGGAGCTCGGGGTCGCCGCGGTCGAGACCGTCGGAGCAGATCACCACGATCCCGCCGCGGGTGAGCCCGCGCCGGGCCCACCGGCGTACGAACTCGTCGAGGCACGAGCCGATCCGGGTGCCGCCCTCCCAGTCGGTCACCGCCGCCGCCGCTCGGTCGAGTGCCTGGTCCGGGCGCCGGTGCTCGAGCTCACGGGTGACCCGGGTCAGCCGGGTGCCGAAGCAGAACACCTCGACCCGGTCGGCCGCGCGGGTGGAGGTGTGCGCGAACTGCACCAGGTTGCGTGAGTAGTCGGCCATCGAGCCGGACACGTCGAGCAGCAGGGTCAGCCGGCGCGTGCGCAGTCGTCGCCGGCGTCGGTGCAGGGCGCCCGGCTCGCCGTGGAGCCGCATCGACTCGCGCACCGTGCGTCGCAGATCGGGGAGTCGGCCGTGGTGAGCCGGCGTCGTACGACGGGTGCGCCGGCGCGGTGGCGCGAGGCGCATCGTCCGCAGGATCCGCCGGAGCGCCGCCAGCTCCTCGGGCGTGCACGCGGCGAAGCTCTTGGCCTTGACCGTCGAGGCCTTGGCTGCGGCGTACCCCAGCTCGGCGCGGTGCTCCTGGTGCTCCTCACCCAGCCGCTCGGTCTCGGCGACCTGGAGCGTCGCCAGTGCCTCGGCCCTGGCCATCGCGGAGAACGGCGGGGCCGCGGGCGACTGTCCGGGCTCGCCGAGGAAGTAGGCGACGAACGTGTGGTGGTAGGTCGCCACCTGCTCACGTCGGCTGACCAGGGTGCAGCGGCCGGCCCAGTACAGATCGACCAGGTCGGTCACGTCGACGACGGTCGCGGCCGCGCAGTAGGTCAGGACGTCGCCCGAGCCCACCGTCAGCCCCGCCCTCCTGAGCTCGGCGGTGAAGTCGACCAGGGTGGGCGTGAAGTCCGCGCGCCGAGTCGTCATCTGACGACTCGGCGGGATTTCGGCGTCTCTTCGCGACGACTCGACGTGCTTTCGCTGCCTCTTTGCGCCGACTCGGCGGTGGGGCGCTCAGGCACGGGAGGCGACCCAGCCGAGGTCCTCGCGGACCTGCTCGAGGTCGTCGTGATCCTTGATGACCGCGCCCAGGGTGTCGGCGGCGACCCCGGGCTCGAGCTCCTCGGCGCCGACGACCTCGAGGGTGCGCACCCAGTCGATCGTCTCGGCGACGCCGGGCGGCTTGGCGAGGTCCATGTCGCGCAGCCGGTGCACCGCGGCGACGGCAGCCTCGGCCAGGCTGCGTGACACCTCCGGGGCGCGGGTCCGCACGATCTCCAGCTCGCGCTCGGCCGAGGGGAAGCCGACCCAGTGATAGAGACAGCGACGCTTGAGGGCGTCGTGCAGCTCGCGGGTGCGGTTGCTGGTCAGCACGACCAGGGGCGGCTGCTCGGCCACGATCGTGCCGATCTCGGGGATCGTGATCTGGAAGTCCGAGAGCAGCTCGAGCAGGAAGGCCTCAAACTCGTCGTCCGCGCGGTCGACTTCGTCGATCAGGAGCACGGCGCCCGCTCCGGTGCGTACGGCGTCCAGCAGCGGCCGCTCGAGCAGGAACCGAGGGCCGAACAAGGCGTCCACCGACCCGTCGTCGGCGAGCTGGTGCTCGGACAGGGCGCGGATCGCCAGCATCTGCCGCGCGTAGTCCCACTCGTAGAGGGCCTGGTTGGTGTCGATGCCCTCGTAGCACTGGAGCCGGATCAGACGTCGGTCGAGCACCTGGGCGAGGGCCTTGGCGATCTCGGTCTTGCCGACGCCGACCTCTCCCTCGAGGAGTATGGGCCGGTGCAGCGTGAGGCCCACGTGCACCGTCGTCGCCAGTCCGCGGTCGGCGAGGTACCCGACGTCGCGCAGCGCGTCGGTGAGGGCCGGCACCGACTCGGGCCGCGTCATCGCGCCGGGCTCACGCGTCGGAGGATGAGCCGGAACCCCTGTCGACACCCCTGTCGACAGGCCCGTCGACGAGGTCGAGGAGGCTGCCGGAGCCGAGCTTGCCCTCGCGGGCGAGGCGCTCGCGCCAGGCGGTCTTGAGGTCGGAGCCGGAAGTACCGAAGCCCTCGAAGCTCACGTCCTTCATGTTGCGGCACGGCGTGACCGGGCCGCACTCCTCGTCGACCTCGGACCGGTCGCGGTCCTCGGCCGACCAGAGCGCGCGAAGAACCTGGACGCCGTCCTGGGATGCGTCGGTCATGGCGATCTCCTCTCCGCCGCTGACCCCCACTGTAGGTCGCCGGAGCCCGCTGTACGCCGAGCGGTTAAGGATTCGCTTGCGGGCCGAGCCGGTGCACGGCGATCGCCTCGGCGAGGACCGCGGCGGCGACCTCGCCCGGAGTGCGGGCCCCGATGTCGAGCCCGGCCGGGCCGTGGATGCGATCGAGGCCCGCGACGTTGCGGTCGGTGAGCCAGACCAGGCGGGCCTCCTGGCGAGCGCGCGGAGCGACCACGCCGACGTAGCCGGCCCGGCTCGAGAGTCCCGCCTCGAGGATCCGGCCGGCGACCTCGTCGTCGTGCCCGGTGACGACCAGCGAGTCCAGCACGGTCAGCCCCACGACCAGCGGGATGGCGGATCCGGGGTCGGGTGCCCGGTGCACACGCCAGCCGAGGACCCCGGCCAGCTGTGCGACCGCGTCGCCCACCGGTCCTGGTCCGGCGGCGACCAGGGTCGGCACGGGACGCAGCACAGTGACGACGCGGGACGACGACACCTGGGCCACGCTGCGTCCGGCCGACCAGGCGGCGACCACGTCGGCGTCCTCCGACTCCACCTCGTCCGGCCCGACCAGCCGGGTGCCGGCGACGAGCCCGTCGGCGTCGAGCTCTGTCACCAGGCAGACGGGCTCGCGACCGACCAGGCGCTCCCAGAGCTCGCCCGGCAGGGCGTCGGCGGGCAGGATCAGGCATCGCCCGGCCCCGGTGGCGGTCTGGCCGGCAAGGGCTGCTTCGTACTCACCGACCTCGACGGGCACGAGCCTCCCCCGGCCCACCGTCGCGACCCGTTCGACTATCTGGTCGTCGCCTGCGCCACCCCACACATGGCCCGTCCGCCCGCCCCCCGGGGTCAGCGCGAGCGCCTCCGATGGGTCAGCCGGTGGACCGTCCCGGGAGACCAGCCAGGCCACATCCACGCGAGTGCCGGAGCGCACGCAGGCTGCCACGGTGAGCGCGACGTCGTACATCTGCCGGAGGGTAGCCGGATCCCTGCGCGGAGCCCACGGCCGCGCAAGCAAACCCTGAGGTGCGAGCCGCTCGGGGCCGCTGTGTGGGTGCGCGGCAGAATCGAGGCGTGGACGACTCCCTCCTGCTCGCGGCCCGCGCGCTGGTGCTGGCCGACCTCGAGGCCCGGCAGCGCGCGACCCCGGAGGCCGTCGACGCACTGGAGGACGCCTGCGCCAACCGCGGCTGGTGGGCCGACCAGTGGCCGGAGGGTCGGGCGTACGTCGCGGGGCTAGTGGCCCAGGACGTGCAGGACGCGCTGTTCGAGAGCGTGGGCCGCTGGCCGCTGTGCCTGGCCTGCGACCCCGAGCAGCCGGAGCACTCGCTCTACATCGAGCCGGACATCGGCGGCCCCTCCCCCCAGTGGGTGTGTGAGGAGTCGGGACGCACGATCGCGTCGCTCGGACGGCTCGGCGACGGCTGAGCCACCGACTACGGGTTGACGCTGAGGGGACTCCACCAGGTGAACCGGGATCCGGCGTACACCGTTCGGGACAGCTCGATCACGGCATCCCCGACCAGCCCGCGTCGCGAGTGCCGCAGCACCGGGGCGCCGACGTTCAGGTCCAGGAGCTCGGCGTCGGCGCTGTTCGCGAGATCGGCCGTGAGCTGGTCCTCCGCCGCGGTCGGCCGCAGCCCCCGTGCGGCCAGCATGGAGTAGAGGCTGTCGGGCAGGTCGGTGGCGAGGAAGCCGGGCAGCATGATCTCGTTGAGGTAGACGTCCTGGTAGCACAGCGGGACGTCGTCATGGCGCCGGCGACGGCGCCAGTGGACCACGGAGTCGCCGACCGAGATCCCCAGCGCCTTCGCGACCCCGGGGCCGGCCTGCCCCAGACCCGACTGGAGGGTCTCGGTGCTCACCGTCCACCCTCGGGCACGCGCGTCCTCGGCGAACGAGAGCGGGCGTGAAGCCGGGCGCGGGCTCTTGCAGACGAACGTGCCGCGCGCCGGCGCGCGCTCGAGGAGCCCTTCGGCGACCAGCGCGTCGATCGCCTGGCGCACGGTCATCCGCGCGACTCCGAAGTGCTGCATCAGGCCGCGCTCGGAGGGGGCCGGAGCTCCCTCCGGAAGTCCTTGGATCAGATCGCGGACGTATTCGCGCACCTGGACGTGCTTCAACGTCGATCCGAGAGGCACGGCCACCTCATCCACGCCGAGATTCTAGGACCTCCGGACGCTCGCGGTCGCGCGAAATCGGTCCAGAACTGCTCAATCGTCAACGATTTCGGAGGTTTCCTGCCGATCGCGTCGTGCAGATCTTCAGGGGATGAGGGGCAACGGTCAGCCTTTCGGGCTCGAACACACGTTCGATCTGGTGCTATCCTGCCCTGCATGGACTTCCAGGGCACGCTCTTCGAGACGCCGGCCCCGGGCCTGCGCTCCCTGGCGAGCACAGACCGTCATCCGCTGACCCGAGGGGCGTGGGTCGACGTCCGCCGCGACTTCGTCTCCGGGGCCGACGAGGTGCTGGAGCGGCTGATCGCCGACGTCCCGTGGCGGGCCGAGCGCCGCCAGATGTACGACCGGGTCGTCGACGTGCCCCGGCTGGTGCACACCTACGGCGAGGGCGAGCCCCTGCCCCACCCTCTGCTGGGCGACGCCCGCGAGACACTGTCGGGTCACTACCTCCCCGAGCTCGGTGAGCCGTTCCTCACCGCGGGCTGCTGCTACTACCGCGACGGCAAGGACAGCGTGGCGTGGCACGGTGACCGCTTCGGCCGCGGGCGCACCCACGACACGATGGTCGCGATCGTGTCCTTCGGCGACCCCCGCCGGCTCGCCCTACGCCCACGTGGCGGCGGCGAGTCCCTGTCCTTCGAGATGGGGCACGGTGACCTGGTGGTGATGGGCGGGTCGTGCCAGCGCACCTGGGAGCACGCCGTCCCGAAGGTCGCGCAGGCGGGCCCACGCATCTCGGTGCAGTTCCGCCCCCGCGGAGTCTTCTGAGGCCTCAGAACTGCACGGTGGGTGCCTGCTCCTGCCCGGCCGGCGCGTCGTAGAACTGTCGCTGGCCGACCCCGGCCATCCCCGAGAAGAACATCCACGGGATGGTGCGCACCAGCTTGTTGAGGGTGGCGACGGCGTCGTTGTAGTACTGCCGGGCGAACGAGATCTGGTTCTCGGTCTCCGCGAGCTGGTTCTGCAGGTTGAGGAAGTTCTGGTTGGCCTTCAGGTCGGGGTAGTTCTCCGCGACGGCGTTGAGGTTGACCAGCGCGCCCTGGAGCGAGGCGTCGGCCTCGGCCTTGGCCTTCACGTCGTCGCCGGCCGCGGCCTGTTGCACCCGGGCCCGTGCGGCCGTGACGTTCTCCAGCACGGTCTTCTCGTGTGCGGCATAGCCCTTGACCGTCTCGACCAGGTTGGGGATCAGGTCGGCGCGACGGGTGAGCTGGACGTCGATGCCGCCGAGCGCCTCCTGGGCCCCGACGTCCGCGGAGCGGAGCTTGTTGAACCCGGCGACGCCGAAGCCCACGAGGGCCAGCACCACGACGATGACGACGATCCAGATGAGCATCAGGGTTTCCTCACGTTCGGATGTCGGACCCTCTGCCCGACATTGTGTCGGTCACCACGACCCACCGCCACCGCCGCCGCCACCGCCGCCTCCCGAGAAGCCGCCGCCACCGCTGCTGTGCGACTGGGTCGCCTGGTACGCCGAGATGGAGCTCGACACCGTCGAGTTGAAGTCCTGCACCAGCGAGCTGACGTAGTCACCGGTGTGGGCGCCGGCGTAGTAGCCCGCGAAGTACGCCGGCACCGGAGGCTCGGCGCCGACCTCGGTGCGGTACTTCTTCGCCCAGGCGTCGGCGCAGCCGAACGCCACCGCCCACGGGATGTACGCCGTGTAGACGTCCTGTCGGCCGGAGAAGTCGAATCGCTGCTTGCTCGAGGGCGTCGACAGCATCCGCTCGAAGCCACCGAGCCGGGACCACAGATCGCGTCCCTTCGGCGTCCGTCGGGTGGCCGCCGTGGGCGAGAGCAGCGGCGACGCCGCCAGGGTGAACGCACCGGGCACCAGCCCGCTGATGCTCATCCCGAACAGCGTGGTCAGCGCCGTGAACGCGGTCACGACCGCGGCCAGCAGCACGACCGCTCCCCCGAACCCGCCCAGACCGGCCTTCGTCAGGAAGCCGTTGGCCAGGCCCCAGTCCTTGGTCTCCTTCTCGAAGCCGGCGATCCGCGCCTGCAGGATCTGCCCGCTCGCGACGTCCTTGCGCGAGGCCGTGAACGAGCCACCGGCTCCCCCGAGCAGCGGCGCGACCGCGGTGGTCGCGCGGTCGAGCTTGGCCCAGGCCTCGGGGCCGCCCTTGTCGGTGATGGTCCAGGCGTCGCCGTCGCGCTTGAGGTCGATGGCGCCCTCCTGAGCGGCCCAGAGCATGGAGGCGACGAAGTCCTGCTGACCGACCTTCTCGGTCATCACGTAGGCCGCCTCCGCGGGCCCGACGTCCGGTGGCGGGGCGTACTGCACGGGGAAAGCCGGCCTGCGCTCGTGCGCCTTCGCGGCCAGCGCCGCCCCGGCGCCACCGGCCACCAGCGCGAGCACGAGGACGACGACCACTCCGCCGACCGAGTCACCGAGCACCGGCGCCCAGGTCGCGGGCCAGGGCAGGCTCTGCCCGGCGGGCGGTGTCGGCAGGTCGAGCCCGGCCTGCAGCGTCACCGGCGTGTGCGGCGCCAGGCCGCGGCCGTTGATCCGGAGCGTGGTCGTGCCCTCACCCTGGGCCGTGCAGCCGCCCGTCGCGCCGTTGCCGAGCGCACACCGCGCGGGTGTGGCCGGCGCCGGCAGGTGGATCACGAGGTGGACGTCCTGGATCGACTGGTTCCACCCGCCTGGGATGACGTTCCAGTAGAACTGCGTCCGGGCGCCGTCGGTGCCGGGCTCGAGCACTCCGTCCACGCGGTAGCTGATCGTGTAGACGTGGGTGCCCGACGGCAGCAGCACGTCCGGGTCGCCGATCCGCGCCACGACGTAGCGGTCGTGCGACTGGTGAGAGAGGCTGAACGGCTCGGACTGCCCGTCCATCGACACCGAGATGTCGTGAGGCGTGCGCAGCGTGTGGGTGGCGCTCGGGTCGTGTCGGTCGAAGAAGCGGAAGATCCCGTGCTTGTCGCCGAAGGGGAAGTCGACGTGCAGCGTCTCGGTCACCGCCAGGTCGCCGTCGGCGGCCACGCGGTAGACCGCGTCGTACGTCGAGATCGTCGTCTCCTCGTCGCTGCTGGTCGACGGGTCGTCCGCCTGGATGCCGAGAGCCGGGAGCACGATCAGGAACGCCAGCACCGCCGCCCCGACGACGGTGACCAGGACGCGTCTCATGGCGCAGAGACTAGGGGGACCAGGAGACGGGCCACCATGACCCGCCGCGACCACGTGCGCCCTGGGGTGCGCAGGCGGACCGTTAGGGTGCCGCACGTGCTCATCGCGCTGGCCTCCTTCCTCCTCGCTTCGGTCCTGATCGTGCTGCTGCCCGGGCCCGACACCCTCGTCGTGGTGCGCGGGCTCGTCCGGGGCGGGCGCAGCGGCGGGGTGTCGACCGCCGCCGGAGTCCTGTGCGGACTGGTCGTGTGGGTCACGGCGACCTCGCTCGGGCTCTCCGCGCTCCTGCAGGCCAGCGAGGTCGGCTACGACGTACTGAAGGCCGCCGGTGCGTGCTATCTGGTGTGGATCGGTGCCAGATCTCTGCTGTCGGTCTGGCGGGGCCCCGGGGACGCCGCCGCCCTCGCGATCGAAGGAGACGGGCCGATGGCGCCGGCGCCGGCCCGCCTGGGCGGCTCGGGGTTCGTGGCGGGCTTCCTGACCGACATCCTCAACCCCAAGGTCGGCGTCTTCTTCGTCAGCTTCCTGCCCGGCTTCGTCCCCGCCGGAGACCATGCGGTGGGTTGGACGATGCTCGGCTTCGGCGCGGTGTTCACGATGCTGACGGCTCTGTACTTCCTCGGCATGGTCGCGATGTCGGGGACGATCGCGACCTGGATGGCGTCGCCTCGGATTCGCCGCCGCTTGGACGCGATGACCGGGCTGGTGCTGGTCGGCTTCGGCGTACGCCTGGCGATCGAGACCTGAGAGCTCCGGCCAGTCAGGTCGTTGCCAGCCGCGCATCCCTAGCGTGGCTCATGTGCGCAAACCCGCCCTCGTTGGACTGAGCCTCGCCGTGGCCGTCGTCCTCGCCGGCTGCGGCACCGCGCGAAGCCACCCGGCGGCCACCGCGACTCCGACCTCCGGCGCTCCGACCTCCAGTGCTCCGACCGTCCCGCAGCGGTCCACCTCGAGCTCCGGTTCGACGCCCTTCCCGACCAAGATCCTGGTGGTGATCGAGGAGAACCACTCGCTGGACCAGATGCGCGCCGGCATGCCCTTCCTCTCTGCTCTCTCGGACCGCTACGGCTACGCGACCGACTGGCATGCCCTCTCTCACCCCAGTGAACCCAACTATCTCGGGATCGTCGGTGGCTCGACGTTCGGCGTCACCGACGACCACCCGCCGGCCCAGAACACCGCCATGATCGGCAACGCGCCGTCGGTCTTCTCCCAGGCTCGAGAGGCGGGCCGGACGGCCGGCACCTACGCCCAGTCGATGCCGGCCCCGTGCAGCACCGTGGACGCCTACCCGTACGCGGTCCGTCACAACCCGTGGACCTACTTCGCGGCCGACCGTGCGGCCTGCATGGCTCACGACGTGGTCACCGCGTCGTTCGCCGCCGATGCGCGCCACGACCGGCTGCCGGACGTCGGTCTGCTGATCCCCGACGTCCTGCACGACGCCCACGACGGCTCCCTCGGGTCGGCCGACGAGTGGCTCCGGCTCATGCTCCCTCCGGTGCTGGCGAGCGACGACTTCACCTCCGGAAGGCTGGTGGTCGTGGTCACCGCCGACGAGGACGACCGGCACTCCGCCAACACCGTGCTCACCTCGGTGCTGTCGTCGAGACTCGACCGCGTGGTCGCGGACGCACCCCTCACGCACTACTCGCTGACGCGCTTCATCGCGCAGGTTGTCGGGGTGCAGCCCCTGGGGGCGGGAGCCGACGCTCCCGACCTGGCCGCCGCCTTCGGACTCTGATCCCGACGCGCGGCGGCGTGGTTGGCTACGGCGCCCGGCTGACCGGCAGACTGGGGCGCGCCATGTTCCCCGCATCCGAGCCGGACGACCCGCCGGCCGTCCCGACGGCTGTTCCCCCGGCCGTTCCCCCGACCGTCCCACCGGCCGTCCCACCGGCTGTCGCACCGGCTGAGGCACCGGCCGACCTGCCCGCGGTCCTCCGCGAGAGTGCCCGGAACACCCGCGAGATCACCGCGACGCTGAACCTGGCGCTGCGGATCGGCGAGCTGCTGCTCTCCTCCGGTGCCGGTGCGAGTGACGTCAGCGCCGCGATGCGCAACGTCGCGTGGGCGTGCGGGCTGCGCAACTACACCGCCGACGTGATGTTCACCCAGCTCACCATGAGCCACCAGGCCTCCTCGGAGGAGCCGGCCCTGATCCAGATCAGGCAGGTGCGGTACCGCGAGGTCGACTACGGCGACCTGACCGACGTCGACCATCTCATCCGCGACCTCGTCGCCGGCGAGATCGACCGGTCCGAGGCCACCGCACGACTCAACCGGATCATCTCCACCGGCCACGCCCGCCGGCGCCGTTCGGTCACCGCGGCGCTCGGCGTGATGGGAGGCGGCGTCGCGGCCGTGCTGGGCGGCGACTGGCTGGTGGTCGGCGTCGCCGCGGTCGCCGCGGTGCTGGTCGACCTCCTCCAGCGGCAGATGAGCCGGCGTCGGCTGCCGACGTTCTACCAGCAGGTCGCCGGCGGCCTGCTCGCCACGCTGATCGCCGTCGGGCTGGCGGCGAGCCACGCCGACGTCTCCTCGAGTCTGGTGATCTCGACCAGCATCGTGATGCTGCTCGCCGGCGTGAACTTCCTCGGTGCGATCCAGGACGCCCTGACCGGCTTCCCGGTGACCGCCGGGGCCCGCATCCTCGAGGCGTTCCTGGGCACCGCCGGAGTCGTGGCCGGGGTCAGCGGCGGCCTGCAGGTCGCCGACGTGTTCGGTGTCAGCCTCGGCCGGCTCAACCCCGGCGCGTACTCCGTGGCCGACACCCCGGTGATGGTGCTCGGAGGTGCGGTGGCGGCAGCGGCCTACGCGTTCTCGGCGTACGCACCGCGCCGCTCACTCGCGCCGATCGCCGGCGTGGCGGCCGTCGCCATCACGGCGTACGCCTTCGTGTACCACCGCGGCTTCGGCATCTCGTGGGCGTCGGCCCTGGCCGCGTTGCTCATCGGCCTGGTCAGCTATCCGGTCGCCGCACGCACGAAGATCCCGACCCTGGTCGTCGTCGCGGCCAGCATCACGCCGTTCCTGCCCGGCCTGTCGATCTACCGCGGCCTGACCCTGCTGGCCACCGACTCCAGCAAGGCGTTGCTGGCGATGGTCACCGCCGCCGCGATCGCGATCGCGCTGAGCTCCGGGGCGATCCTCGGTGAGTACGTCGCGCAGCCCATCCGGCGCGAGGCCAGGCGTCTGGAAGGCAGGCTGGCCGGCCCCCGGATGGTCGGCCCGCACAGCGTGCGCGCGGTGCGCGGTCTGCGGCGCCGGCGGGCGAAGAAGCGCAGCAGCACCGGCAGCGACGGCTCAGCCAACCTCTCCTAGCCCGAGATCGGTCATAGTGGGTTTGCTCGGCTGTCCACGACGCCGACAGGAGGGGTGGCCCATATGTGGGTGCGACTCTCGGTTGCGGTGACGGTCCTGGTGCTGACGGGTGGCTGCTCGTCGTCGTCGGACTCCTCCGAGAGGCCCCCGCGGCCCGTGGTCATCCCGGGGCAGGCGTCGGCGAGACCCGGGCACGACCAGGGTCACGGCGAGGCGCACGACTCGGCGCCTGCACTTCAACGCCTTCCGGACTCCTGGCGCTCGGTCCCCTGGGCGACGCACCGCGCCGGGCGCGCTCCGTCCAGGAGGGCCGTCATCCCCGGGGTGCTCGACGGCCACGGTGCTCCGGCGAGGCTGGCCCACCAGGTGCCGGGGTCGCCGCACGGCCACGGGTGGGCCACAGAGCGGGTGCTGTTCCTCGGCCGCGACGGACGGTGGCGGGCCCTCGACCTGGCAGACCTCGGCCTGCCCGAGCGCTGGTGGCCCGGGCCTGACTCCTCTCAGGCCGGAGCCCTGTCGACCGACGGGCGGACGTGGGCTGCGCCGACCCTGAGCGGAGTCGTCCTCGTGGACCTCATCACCGGCGAGCACCACCACGTCGCCTTCCCACGGACGAGCCCGGAGGTGCGCCACGTCGCCTGGGTCCCGGGCACTCATGTGGTGTCGGCGTATGCCTCCAGTCCCGAGGGGCGGCGGTTCACGACGTTCCGGCTCGGCCGCCGGGGTGCACCACAGCAGGCGTCGTATGACGGGAGTCGGAGCACGTTCGACGTCGACGGCGCTCCCGTCGCGATCGTCTCGGGAGGGCGCAGCTTGAGTCTGTCGAGGAGCGTGGAGGTGGGGCCGATCGCCCTGCAGTGGAGCCTCCCGTTCCGCTTCGCTCGGGGCACGCCGTTCGGTGTGTTCTCCGATGAGGATGTCGCGCTCCTCCAGCCGACGCACGACGACCGCAGACCCCGGACGGTCTGGGTGTTCGACAAGGTGTCGGGAGAGGCGCTCGAGCGACTGCGGGTGCCGATCCACTCCGCCATCGACGGGTGGACCGAGCACGGTGCGCTGATCATGACGATCTCCCACCGGCACGTGGTGACCTGGGATCCGGCGACCGGCGCGTTCCATCGGTGGCTCGAGCTCGCACCGCCGGATCCGGCGCCGGGCGACAGGGCTGACGACGCGATCGCGCTGCCCGCCCGGTAGGGCGCTCAGCCGAGCCGGGCGAGGTGCAGGGTGAGGTCGGCGACCAGCCCCACCCGCTCGGGCAGGACGTCGAGGATCTCGCCCAGCACCTGGTCGCGGAGTCCCTCGGCCAGCTCGAGATACGCCGAGATGGTGGCGAGGTGGCTGACGTAGTCGCGCGCCGGCCAGCTCAGCCGGCGTTCGATGGTCGACTGCCGGACGTCGGTGAACAGGTCGGAGTCGACCAGCTCGGTGCCGGGCCACTTCATCGGCCCGTCGGCCGGCGTACCTTCCGGCGAGGGGACCTCGTCGTCGACCAGGAACGGTGCGCGGGCGGCGTCGATCGCGCGCTGGAGGTCCGGATCGGCCACGTGTATCGGTGCGCCGAACGAGGCGAAGGTGCCGCCCGGCTCGAGCAGGGCGGCGACCCGCGACCACCTCCGGGTCGGCTCGGTCCAGTGCAGGGACGCCGCGGCGAACACCAGATCGTGGGCGGGCAGTGGCGGAAGGTCCTCGAACGCCGCCTCCACCGTGGTCACCGTGCCGGAGATGTGGATTCGCAGCTCGGCCAGCATCGCCGGGTCGGGGTCGGTGGCGGTGACGACGATCCCGCGGGCGGCGAAGGCGCGCGTGGCCTTGCCCGTGCCCGCACCGATCTCCAGGGCGTTCCGGACGGGACGGCCCGCATAGGCCAGCACCTGGTCGACGAGCTCGTCGGGGTAGCCGAGCCGGAACGACTCGTACGCCGGAGCCACCGACCCGAAGCTCCGCGCTCGCTCGGTCATGCCCCCATCCTCACATCCCACCGCCACCCCCGCTGGTTGAGGAGGCGCGCCAGCGCCGTCACGAAACCACCTCTACCGGCGC
The DNA here is from genome assembly GCA_036271155.1 of Nocardioides sp. Classification (GTDB taxonomy): domain Bacteria; phylum Actinomycetota; class Actinomycetes; order Propionibacteriales; family Nocardioidaceae; genus Nocardioides. The sequence goes on from DATBBE010000137.1 coordinate 45,051, forward strand.
GACACGGAACGGCTGGTGGGGTCGCGGCGTCTGATCGCCATGACCACGCACAGACAGGCCGCTGCGGTGGCCGCGGCCGGCCTGACGACCATGCTGCTCGGCGCGTGCACCAGCTCCGCCACGAGCAGTCGAGCCGGCAGCCCGCCGTGCTGCGACGACACGCCTACCGTCGCGCCTGTCGTCAGTCACGGCAAGGTCCACGGGACCTACCGCCAGAACAGGAAAGCGGCCGCGGCCGAGTCGGCCGCGGTCGTGGGTCTGGTGCCCGTGCCACCCGGGTCGACCCGGCTCACCTCACCGCCGAAGTCCTGGTCGGGGGCGCCTGACATCACCTCCGGGCCGTCGGACGCCACCTTGACCAAGACCGCCTGGTGGACCGTGCCCGGCAATGCCGGCACCATCCAGAAGCAGCTCCTGAGCCACCACCCGCCGGGCCTACGCAGGCAGGACGGGGTCGGCGGCGGGTCCGACGGCATCCGGTTCCTGGACTACGTGCAGCCCACCTCCCCCGACCCGGCGGCGTACCTGCCGGTCACCCTCCAGGTGATGTGGGGTCCCCACCAGACGCAGAACGGCCGCCTCATCGTCCGCGCCGACACCTTCACGGCCGCGCGCGCTCGGCGCGACCCGCGGTCCTCCCTCTCCGGCCGCGTCGCGTCGGTCGAGATCCGGCAGGTCCGGGCTCTCCGCAACGGTCATACCCGACGGGTGCCCGAGGTGCGGCTGACGAGGCGGCACGACCGGGCCGCGATCGCGCGGCTCGTCAAGACGGTCGACGGGCTCGACGCCAGCATTCGCCCACCCTTCCAACCGCCGTGCCCCTTCCCTGGGCAACCCTCACCGCGCGTCGCCCTCACGTTCCACACGGGCCGGCACGGTGCGGGCGTCGTCACGATGAGGCTCGCGGACTGGTGCTTCGGGCAGGTTCACACGAGCCGGAACGGGCGGCCGGTCTGGCCCACCCTGGACCCAGGCGACCTGGTGGCCACCGTGGACGGGCTGCGGATCCAGCCTGCGAGCTGAAGACCCCGACGCATCGGTCAGCGCCGCACCACCTAGCCGGGCTCCGGCGAGCGGGCCTACCCTCTGGCTCGACCCCACCCGGATCCGGAGGCCCACGTGCTGCACCCCTTCTCGTCGAGCCCTCGGCAGCTCGTCCTCCTGGCCGCGGGGGCAGTCGTCCTCGTCGCACTCGCGATCGCCCCAGGCGCCAGTGCCGACGCCTCCCACACGACTCGCCCTGCGGCGCGGCAGGCCTCCGTGGGCCTCGGCCCGGCGGGCGGCTACACGCCGGAAGACCTGTCCGTCGCCTACCAGTTCTCACCGGCCGTCAGCCGCACGGGCCAGCTCGTGGCCGTCGTCAGCTGGTTCGACGACCCGAAGATCCGGGCCAACCTCACCACGTTCGACCACGAGTACGGCATCCGAGCGGACACGGCGTCGTCCTTCCGAGTGGTCGACCAGGCGGGCAAGAAGTCACCCCTTCCGTCTTCCAGCAAGGGCAAGCACACGTCGCAGCAGACCGCGACCCAGGTCGAGGCCGTACGCGGCGTGTGCAACACCTGTCGGATCGTGCTCGTCGAGGCGAAGTCCGGCTCGCTGGCGAACATCGCGGCGGCCGAGAGGACCGCCGGACGGCTCGGCGCCACCGTGATCGTCAACGCTCTCGCCACGCCGGAGAAGGAGGTGTCCACCAGCGTGCGCAAGGCCTTCACCCAACCCGGCGTGGTGATCACCGCGCCCGCCGGTGACCGCGGGTGGTACGGCATGGATGCCGCCTTCGACTCCGGAGGCACTTCGGTCAGCCTGCCGTCCTTCCCCGCGAGCGACCCGAGCGTCGTGGCGGTGGGCGGCACCACCCTCGCGCTGAACAACGACGGCTCCCGTGCCGAGGAGTTCGTCTGGAACGCCGACGGCAAGAGCGGAGCCACCGGGATCTCGAGCAGCCGCGGCCTCGGGGCGACGGGCGGCGGCTGCAGCAAGCGCTACGCCGCCGCTGCCTTCCAGCGCGCGGCGCCGGGCTACTCCGCGGCCGGCTGCTCCGGGAAGCGCCTGGTGGCCGACGTGGCTGCCGATGCCGACTCGAGCTTCGGCGGGCTCGACGTCTACGACAGCTGGGGACACTCCGGCTGGCTCACCACCGGCGGCGACGGCCTGGCCACTGCCCTCGTCGGCGGGATGTACGCGCTGGCCGGCGGCGCCCCGGGTGCGGTCTATCCCGCGGACGCCGCCTACGAGAACTCCGCGCGATTCCC
>DATBBE010000138.1:0-10365 GCA_036271155.1 Nocardioides sp.
GACCTTGATGTCGGGGTCGGCGGCGTCGGCGCGGTAGACCTGGAGGTAGGAGTCGTCGGCGATCGCGGCGCTCAGCCGGCTCACGTCACCGACCGCCTGGATGCGGTACGGCTGGCTGTAGGGCACGCCCTGCAGCTGCACCGAGTTGCCGATGCAGCGGATCCCGGTGGTGCTCACCACCCGCTGGCCCTGGATCGTGACCGCCAGCGCGCCGCCCTTCCACATCGCGTTGACCACGGCCTGGATGTCCTGCTGGTGGACCAGCAGCAGGTTGGGGTTGTCGACGGTGTCGGGCGCGTCCTGGTCGGTGCTCTGGGGTGCGTCCGAGAGCGTGATGGTGATGCCGGCACCGTTGACCGGCTCCAGCCCCGCCTGACCCTTGACCGCGGCAGCCTGGCGGTTGAGCCGGCGCACCTGCTGGTTGTCGACCGAGCCGCTCAGGACCGTCACCTGGGACCTCAGGTCGGCGACTCGCTGCTTGAGCCCGGCGACCTCCTGGGCGTCGCTGCGCGCCAGTGACCCGAGGTCGGTGAAGCGGCCCGGGCGCAGGTCGGTGCCCTCGCTGCTGTGGGCGCTGATCACGAACAGCGCTCCACTGAGCAGACCGACCACCGGCGTGGCCAGCCGCCAGGCAAGCCTGCGGTGGGGTCCCGACGCCATGCCGACTAAGGTAGCCCGCGACCTGAGAAGGACGCCGCCCGGTCCGGGCGGGAGTCATGCGTGAAGGAGGCCTGCGTGGCCAAGCTCAAGGCCAAGCAGTCGTTCGTCGACCCCGACCGCGGGCCGCTGGTGAGTGTCCGCTTCGTCATCGTGGTGGTGCTCATGCTCGTGGGCATCGCCTGGATCGCGTACTACTACACCGCGGTGCGCGCCGATCCGGCCAGCCTGACCGCCAAGCCCGGAGGCCCCGCCTTCATGGGGAACATGGGCAAGTGGAACTACGTCGTCGGCTTCGGCCTGCTGTTCGTGGGCCTGCTGGGCTCGGCCCACCCGTCCACTCCCCTCGGCCGTGGTCGCGGGGTCGTGGTCGGGATGCTGGCCTGCTTCATCCTCGGTCTGCTCTGGATCTGCACGTTCTACGTGCTCTCCGGCAACAACCTGCCCAAGGTCGCGGTCTTCAACGACCTCAACCAGTGGAACCTCGTGGTCGGCATCGCCTTCATGGCCGTCGGCTTCTCCTTCGCCACCCGCTGGGAGTGAGCCAGGTCGTCCACAGCTGTGGAACCACCTGTGGATAACTACAGTCGTGTAGTTCTGTCGGGAACCCCGCGTACGCGGGGTTTCGAAGGGTTCATGGCCTCTGTAACCCCCCAGAACCTGCTGGGAGGGCCAAGAAGGTGGGGCTGCTCAGCGCAGAGCCACCGTGCGCAGCACGCAGATGACGACGATCGCCAGGCCGACAGCGCTGTAGCCCGCCGCCTGCCAGACGACACGCTTCTGCCGTGGCGCGTAGGCGAGGGCGAGCGCGATCAGGACGCCGCCGAGGAACCCGCCGGCGTGCCCTTCCCACGAGATGTTGGCCCCGAAGAGGGTGATCGCGGCGTTGATGCCGATCCAGATCAGCAGCTGGCTGACGTCGGCGCCCGCCTTGAGCGCGATCACCAGGAGCGCCCCCATCAGGCCGAAGATGGCGCCCGAGGCGCCGAGGGTCGGGGTGGCCTGGTTGGAGAACAGGTACACCGCGGCCGAGCCGAGCAGCCCGGAGAGCAGGTAGAGCAGGGTGAATCGGAGCCGGCCCAGGACCGCCTCCAGCTGCGGGCCCAGGAACCACAGCGCGATCATGTTGAAGGCGATGTGGAGCGGCTCGGTCTCGTGGGTGAACATGCTGGTCAGCAGCTGCCAGGGGGCTCCGGTCGCCACCCCGGCGACCCAGTGGGCGCCCTGGGCCGCCCCACCCGCATGGCACTGTGCCTCGGACACCGACGGGAAGTACGCGCCGTTGCGGAGGGCGCACTGCCCGTCGGGGATCAGTGAGAGCCGCAGGAACCACTTGCTGCTGTCCTGGCCGGTCGCGATGATCAGCAGCCACACTGCGGCGTTGATGCCGATCAGGCTCTTGGAGACCAGGCCGACGCTGCCGGGCCGCAGGCCCCCGAACGCAGTGCGCGCCTGGCGCGTCGTACGGCGTCCCTCGGCGATGCAGTCGGGGCAGTGGAAGCCCACGGCCGCGTCGCGCATGCAGTCGGGGCAGATCGGCTTCCCGCAGCGCTGGCAGCGGATGTAGGTCTCGCGGTCCGGGTGCCGGTAGCAGGTGGGTACGCCGGCGCCGGAGCCCTCGGCGGTGCTCAGGGGGTCCTGACCTCGACGGACTCGATCACCACCGGCTCGACCGGACGGTCACCCGGCCCGGTGGCGGTGGTCGCGATCGCGTCGACGACGTCGCGCGAGGACTGGTCGGCGACCTCGCCGAAGATCGTGTGCTTGAAGTTCAACCACGGCGTCGCGCCGACGGTGAGGAAGAACTGCGAGCCGTTGGTGCCGGGGCCGGCGTTCGCCATGGCCAGGAGGTACGGCTTGTCGAAGACCAGCTCGGGGTGCGGCTCGTCCTTGAAGGTGTAGCCCGGTCCGCCGGTGCCGGTGCCGAGGGGGCACCCGCCCTGGATCATGAACCCGTCGATCACCCGGTGGAACGTCAGGCCGTCGTAGAAGCGCTCGCCGCTGCGGCCCGCGTCGTCGCGGTACTCCTTGGTGCCCTCGGCGAGGCCGACGAAGTTCGCGACGGTCTCGGGGGCGTGGTTCGGGAACAGGTTGATCGTGATGTCGCCCCGGTTGGTCTTCAGGACGGCCTGCTGGTCAGCCATGTCTGCCTTTCGCGTCTCGCGTGCTGGTCTGGCAGATCCTCCCACGGTGGACAACCCCGCGGGACGCTGGAGGTCGCGGGTGGAGACCGCCCTGTTGGGTACGAGGGGGATCGTGGTGGGATAGACAGACCAGACGAAGGGAAGGATCCCATGGGTATCCGCCGGAACAAGACGATCCTCGAGCAGGCCGCCGACTACGTCGAGGCGGCGGTCGAGAAGGCCGGCCCGATCCTCGCCGACGCTCGCGACCAGGCGGTTGCCAAGGCCGGGCCGGTCCTGGTCGACGCCCGTGACAAGGCGACGCCGCTGATCGCGCAGAGCGCGGCGCTGGCCGCCGAGAAGGCCGGCCAGGGCAAGGACCTCGCCTCCGCCAAGGCCGCCGAGCTGACCAGCAAGCCGAAGAAGAAGCACCGGCTGCGCAAGCTGTTGATCTTCACCGGCATCGCCGCCGCGCTCGGCTTCGTGGCCAAGAAGCTCACCTCGGGCGGCGACAAGGACAACTGGCAGGGCTCCTACACCCCGGCCCCGCCGCCGGCCCCCCGTGCCTCCGACACCCCGATCGCCGATGCGGCCGAGGCCACGACCGACCAGGGCGGCGCCGCTCCCGGTGAGGCGCTGGCCGACGCGACCGAGGAGCCCCACGACGTCACGACGCCCGACGAGCCGGCCGACGTGGTCGACGTCGCGCCGGGCGAGGAGCCGGTCGAGAAGAAGTCCGGCAAGCCCTGAGGGCTAGGGACACCTAAGGCACCTCGGCGGTACGCCGGGACCGGCCGCGCACGAGCTCCTGCGGCCGGTGCTCGGCGACCCAGTCGTCGATGCGCTCCCACCATCCGAACAACCACTCGATCTGGGCCTCGCGTCCGGCCGGGATCTCCTCGCGGGGCACCTGCCACCAGCGCATCACGATCACCTTGTCCATGGGCAGCTCGCGCCACAGGTCGCCCACGGTCAGGAGATGGTCGAGCCCGGTGTGGGCGACGAGGACGACGTCGGCGTCCGGGGCGGCGTCCAGGGCGGCCAGCAGCCCGCCTGGGCGTGGGGCCAGCACGTGCGTCATCTGCTCGGCCCGCCTCGCCATCCGCTCCAGCCCGAGCGCGCGCAGCCGGTCGATGCCGCGCCGGCGACGCTCGGGGGTGAAGTTCCCGCCCTCGGGGAAGATCACGAACGCGTCGTTCCCGTCGAGGTCGCGGGCGAGGTCGGCGATCTCCGCCTCGAAGGCATCCCCCTTCAGCCGTCCCTTGCCGGAGGCGACGAAGCGCGCCGGGATCCGGTTCATGATCACGTCGACCGCGGGGTCCCAGGCCAGTGTGTCCTTCAGCACGACGCGCGGCTCGCGGTCGTACCAGTGCATGAGGGCGTGGATCAGCGTGAAGGAGTCGCCCGGCCCGGCGTGCCGGCAGGCCACGATCAGCGGTCGCCCGGGGAAGGCGTCCGGGCTGGGACCGTCGGTCTCGATGCGCAGCGCGAGGACGCGCCGGGCCTCGCGGAACACGACGTACATCAGGCCCTGCACGAGGTCGTAGTGGACGCCCTGCCAGTACGCCGTGCGGATGCGGCGGCCGAAGCCCGACGACACCCACCACCCGAGCAGGATCACCAGCAGGATGCTCTCGGCGCTCACCCAGACCACCAGCAGCCACAGGATCCGCAGCAGCCGCCAGCGACCCGGCAGGATCGGCACCAGGGCGGCGGTGACGATCAGCCACAGCGGCAGCAGCACCCACAGGCCGACGGCCAGCAGGATCATCGCCGGGGCGACGACCAGGCGACGCAGCAGCCAGATCACCCCAGGTCCATCAGGGCAGGGCCGCGAGGTAGTCGCGGGACGCCTCGTAGCTGGCATCGATCCGCGCGCGGACGCGCGAGAAGTCGCGGTGGGCGAGCAGCGAGTCGTCCCGGGCCGACGTACCGCGGGCGGGCAGCACGTGCACCTCTACATCATCGGGCACCTCGGCCAGCTCGCGCGCGAAGCGGTGCCGACGGGCGATCTCGAAGGACACCCGGGCGACCTCCCACGGACGCCGGGGAGGCTTGAGCGGGCGGTCGATCCGGCCGACCTGGAGCACGAAGACCCGGTCGGCCCCCAGCGCGACCGCCCGACCGAGCGGGATGGAGTTCACGATGCCGCCGTCCAGGAAGTGCTCGCCGTCGACCTCCGCGGGGGGGAGCAGCCCCGGAACGGCGGCACTCGCCATGATCGCCTCCACGAGACGGCCGGAGGAGAACCAGTGCTCGGCCGCGCGCTCGATACTGGCGGCGCACACCTGGAAGCGCACCGGCAGGTCCTCGAACGTCGCCTCTCCGAACTCGTCGAGCAGCCGCTGCTGGAGGAACGACGAGGAGTAGAGGTGGGTGCCGGTCGAGACCGCTCGACGGACCGTGCGCAGCGGGCGGTCGGAGATGGCGCCGGCGGTGCTGGTGTCCTGCCAGAGCTCGGTGAGGCGCTCGATCACGGCCGGCGTCGGGTCGCGGGCGACCATCGCGCCGTTCAGCGCGCCCACGCTGGTGCCGAGCACCAGGTCAGGGGTGACGTCGATCTCGAACAGCGCTCGCACCATCCCGACCTCGGCAGCGCCCAGCACCCCACCGCCCCCGAGCACGAACGCCGTCGTCATGGGGCCATCATCGCGGTCGTGAGGCAGGCGGGCGTCACCCCGTCGGCGCGAGCTCGGGGTACTCCTCGCGGAAGCGACGTACCACCGAGCGCTCGACCCAGAAGATCACCAGCGGGATCAGGCCGGCCAGCAGAACGAGGATCGCGAACGCGACGGGCCACCGGGTCATCCGCCACAGCAGGAACGAGACCACCAGGTAGGCCATGTAGAGGAAGCCGTGGCTCACCCCCACCAGCGCGGTCACCTGGTCGCCGAAGCTCTGCAGACCGCTGCCCTGCGTGGCGAGGTACTTCAGGGGCACCCCGACGAAGACCAGCGTCGCGAGCAGGACGCCCACGATCGGCGCGAGGATGCGGTACAGGAGGAACAGCTGCTTGGCCACGCCCAGAACCTAGCCGGAGTGCGGTGAGCGCCGACCCAGCACGTCCTCGGCCAGCCAGCGCCACCACACGAACACCGCGAAGGCGCCGAAGATCCACCACTGGAACCCGTAGAGCAGGTTGCGCAGCCCGCTGGCCGCGCCGGCGCCGGGCAGGTCGGGTGCGGTCACCGGGGTGAGACCCTCCATGCCGACGTAGCCCGGGCGGGCGTTGAGGTTTCCGGGGACTGCACGACCGGTGGCGACGACGTACCCGCCGTAGAGGTCGTACGGCGCCCGGGGCAGGAGATCGGTCACACTCAGCTCGGGGATCACGTCGTCGTGGGTGTCGTGGTCCACCGCGCCGGTGTCGTCGGACGGCTGCAGGAGCCCGACCAGATCGGCCTGGCCCGAAGGCGCCGCCGGTGCCCCGCCGACGGCCGGAGCCCAGCCGCGGACCACCGGGATCGCCGAGCCGGTGGCGGTCACCACGGGGGTCACCGCCCAGACGCCGGTGTGTCCGGCGTCGGTCTGGTTGGCGACGTACACCGTGTGCGCCGGGTCCCATCGGCCCGTCACGACCACCGGCCGACCCACCCCGGCCGCCGGGAACGCCGCGTCGGGGCCGAGCACGTCGTCGAGCGGGACGGGGGTCTGGTGGGTGACCGAGGCAGCGTCGTCGACGCGGTGGCCCTGCCAGACGCCGAGCTGCCAACGGCCGAGCAGGACGCACGCGACGACGGCCACCACCAGCAAGGCATGTGCGCCCCAGTAGCGCGGGGCGAAGGCACGCGACACCGGCAGGGCGGGGGCGTCGGGCGGCACCCGGTCAGGCTACGGGGGCGAGCCTCCTAGTCGGCGTGGAGGTCGAGGAGCTGCTCGAAGAACCCGCCGAAGCGGCCGCTCGGCTCGATCAGGTGGATCTCGAGGATCCAGTGGCACGGGTGGCCGGCGGCGTCCTGCCGTCGCATCGGGCGGTCGTTGCCGGCGGTGATGTAGCAGTCGACGTCGTCGCCGTTGATCTTCTCGTGGGGGAACTCGCCGACCAGGTGTCCGGCGTGCGTCGCTCCGTGGCCCCAGCCGGCCTCGGTGATCTGGTCGAGGACGAAGGAGTACAGCTCCTCGCCGGTGATGTCCGGTGAGCCGGTGAAGTGTGCGTGGCCGGCGTGCCACAGCCGCGGGAGGTCGTCGGCCACCCGGTGCTTGAGGGGGTCGTCACCGAGCACGTAGGTGCGCCCGACGTCGGCCTCCCACTGGTCGAAGAGCGGCCCGAAGTCGAAGAAGAGGATGTCGTCGGCCTGGATCATCAGGTCGGGCGGGTTGCTGCGGTAGGGCTCGATGGTGTTGACCCCGGACCGGACGACCCGCTTGTGCCAGAAGCGGCGTACGTCGAACAGGCTGTTGGCCAGGTCACGGATCTCGTCGCTCAGCGCCCGCTCGGTCTTGCCCGGGACGACGAGGCCTCTGTCGACGACCTCGGCGAAGAGCTCGGTCGCCTTGCGCTCGGCGTCCACCAGCGCCTCGCTGCGCGCGCTCTCCTGCTGCTCGGCGGTCGACCCGGTCATGGATCGACCCTAGCGAGAAGCGGAGACACAGAGCACCAGCGAGCCGTCGAAGAACGGCTGCTCGCGCAGGTGGCCGTACGCCGCGTCCCACGTGCCGTCGTCGAGGTCGCGACCGAGGGTCTCGACGAAGCGCGCCTCGACCTCGGGCCCCACGAAGCTCCAGGCCGAGTTCGCCAGCCGCGCACCCTCGTCGAGGAGCCGCTCGGGCCGTCCGTAGTACGCCTCGCCGAAGCCGTCGGTGCAGTGCAGCGGGATGGGCACTCCCTCGACCTCGACGCCACCCAGCGCCTCCCCGATCGCCTCGGTCGACGGGTAGCGACCGGCCTCCACCTCGATGACCTCGGGCGCGTAGGCGTGCAGCCAGAACCTGTCCAGCAGCGACGGGTCGCCGGTCAGGACGGCGATCGGGCCGCGGGTCACCCGGCGTACCTCGCGCAGCCCGGCCGCGAGGTCGGGCCACTGGTGGACCGTGAACGTCGCCATCGCCGCGTCGAAGCTGTCGTCGGCGAAGGGCAGGTGCTCGGCCACGGCGTCGACCGCGGGGGTGAGTGAGGCGGGGCGCTGGGCGCGCATCGTGGCCGACGGCTCCACGGCCGTCACCTCGCGGTCGCGCGGCTCGTAGGAACCCGCCCCCGCCCCGACGTTGAGGACCGTCCGGGCTCCGCCGAGCGCTTCGTGCAGACGCGCCTCGATGTGGGGGTCCGGCTGCCGGTACCGCCCGTAGCCCGACCCGATCACGCCGTAGTCGGCGTCGCCGGCACTCCCGTCACCTGGAACCACCACCCCATTCCAGCAGCAATGCGGCACCCGGGCCGCGTTCGTCCGCCATGCTGCTCCGCGTGTACCCCCGCTGGCTGGCCGTGACCGCGGCGGCGTACGTCGTCTTCCACCACCTCGGCCTGATCGACGGCGGCCTCGGCCCCGGGCCGTCGGACACCCAGTGGATCGACTGGTTCGACCTGGTCGTGCCGTTCCTGGTGCTCGGGCCGGCCGCGGCGACGCTGCAGGCGGCCGGCGCCGGCGCGCGGACCTGGCTGGTCTTCGGGATCGGCGCCGTCACCTACGCGACCGGCCACGGCGTCCACCTCGCCGCGAACTCGGTCGGCAACGCCGCCCCCGGCCCCACCGAGCATCTCTGGGACGAGGTCGTCGGTCACTACATCTGGTACACCGGCGTCGCGCTGGTCGTGGTGGCACTCGCGATGACGATGTCGGGCCGACCGCGACCTCCGCTCGTCGGCTACGCCGTCGCCGCCCTCACCGGCCTGACCTGGGCGACCAACGCCGTCGGCGGCGGGACCGAGGCCTTCAGCCTGGTCCTGGCGCTGGCTGCCGCGGCGTACGGCTGGCGGAGCAGGGCTGACCTCAGGGCGGTGCTCGCGATCGCTGGAGGTGTCGCCACGATCACCCTGATCGGCACGCTCCTGCTCAGCGGTCCCTGACGCGCGGAAGGGGCACGGTCGCCACGAACAGACCGATCAGGACGCCGCCGACGACGTCGCTGACGAAGTGGTAGCGCGCCCAGATCACGGCCATCCCCACGATCCCGACGACCACAGCGGCCACCATGACCCGGCCCCAGGTCTGACGGGGCCAGCCGACCCACGCGAGCACCAGCGCCATGCAGACCACGCTCGAGGTCGTGTGCCCGGAGGGGAACGCGCCGCCGTGGTCACCGAGTGGGTTCCGCGTCGGGCCCGGGATCGCGAGCAGCGGCTTGAGCAGCAGCACCGCCGCGACGACCAGGCCGACCCGGAACGCTGCCTCCGCTGCGATCGCCCAGCTGTGACGTCGCCAGGCCACCAGCAGGCCGACCGCCAGCACGATCGGCAGCGCGACCTCGGGGGTCGCGACGTCGACCACGACCTTGGCGGCACTCCAGAGCGGCGTACGTCGCTGCCTCACAGCCCAGTCGTCAACGACGTGGTCGAGGCCGCCCCACCACCCGAGCTCGACCGTCGCGGCCACCACCGCGAACGATCCGAGCCACGCCAACGACCTGGACAGACGTGGCACGCGACTTCCTTACTTCGGTGGAGCCTAGGGGACTCGAACCCCTAACCCCCTGCTTGCAAAGCAGGTGCGCTACCAATTGCGCCAAGGCCCCGGGGGCCGGGTCAGTCCCGGTCGACCTTGTCCGTCGCCTCGGCCCAGAGGGCCTGCTCGCGCTGACCCTCGTCGAGCTTCTTCTTGGCGAAGAGGACGCCGGCGGCGGCGAGGGCGAGCAGCAAGAGCTTCTTCATGATGTCTCCGGACTGTGGGTGAACCAGTGGGCCTAAGAGGACTTGAACCTCTGACCTCTTCCTTATCAGGGAAGCGCTCTAACCGTCTGAGCTATAGGCCCGGAGCTGGCCTTCGAAGACCAGGACGGCCGCCGTGGACACAGGGCGACCGGTGCGGAACATTACCGCAGCCGCCGAAGGGCCACCGAATCGGTGACCCGGGCCGGCGAGCGGCTCAGCTGTCCTCGGCGAGGGTGACCTCGATGCCGCCGAGCAGCGAGGCGGCCATGTTGTAGAGGAACGCACCGAGGGTGGCGACCGCGGTGATCAGGATGACGTCGATGACCGAGACCAGCATCGTGAAGCCGAGCACCCGCGACATCCCGAGGTAGTCCTCGATGTTGAACGACGAGACGTTGTTGCCGCTGGAGACGGTGTCGGAGACGGTGTTGTTGATCGAGGTCCACACGCCGGCCGCACCGAGCACCGACCAGACCATGAACACCGACACCACCGTGACGATGCCGAAGGCGATCGAGAGCAGGAACGACACCTTCATCACCGACCACGGGTCGATGCGGCTCAGCCGGAGGCGAGCGCGCCGCGGGCCACGGGCCGCCACGGGTGCGGGAGTGGGAGTGGGAGCAGAGTCGGTCGACGGCGTACGGCGGATCGCGGAGCGCAGCCGACCCACGGGCACCGGGGCGGTCTGCTCGGGAGACTTGGCGTCGGGCACCGGCTGCACGGACCGGGCCTGGGGCTCAGGCTTGGACTCCGCCTTGGACTCGACCGTCTCGGACG
>DATBBE010000139.1:0-10788 GCA_036271155.1 Nocardioides sp.
CTCTCGCAGACCGACACCCCGTCGCCGAACGAGATGTTCGGCCCCAGCACCACGACGTACTCCTCGGGGTGCTGGGCGAGCCAGGGCAGCAGTCGCTCGGTGTTGTCCACCGACTGGCAGCCGGGTGGCAGGGCGCCGAGCAGGCGCCGCGCCGTGGTGCTGTCGGGATCGACGATGACGGGCATGTCAGCTCACTTGCCGAACAGGGACTGGATGGCGGTCGAGGTTCCGGGAGCCGGTGCGACCTTGCTGTTGGAGGTCAGCAGCCCGAAGGTCAGGTCGAGGGCCTTGGAGGCCAAGATGATCTTCTGGGCCTCCTTCTGGGTGACGGCCAGCGTCAGCAGCGTCCGCGGAAGGTTCTCCGTGGTCGCGGCCTCGCCGTCGCTGCCGTCCGTGGAGGTCGCCGGCGGCTGCGGTGAGCCGACGTTGAGGACCGTCACCTTGGGCAGCAGGAGCCGCGTGGACTGGGTGTCGCCGCCGGCCGACGCGCCACCGGCTGTGCCGGTGAGCTGTCCGGTCACGAAGATCGCGACGTCCGAGCCGTTCTGGACGTTGCCGGCCACGCGGTCTGGATCGGTGAGGTTCACCGAGATCGCGATCATGCCCTTCGGGATCGGCAGGGTGCTGGCCGTGGCCGCCACCTGGTCGCCGAACTGGCTGGAGATGACCTGCTGACCGGTGAAGATCGGCACCGCGGTGAACTTGCCCTTCAGCCCGGTGGTGTCGACCTGGTAGCCCTGGTTCAGCTGGTTCTGGGGCACGGCCTGCAGCGACATCTTGCCCGCCGCCAGCGCGGCGTCGTACGACTCGCCTGCCGCGATGTTCTGCGTGGCCTTGAGCACGCTGACCGTGTCGTACTGTTTGCCGGCGCGGTTGTCCGCGCTCTGGACGTAGAGGAACACCAGTGCTGTGCCGATGACGGCGACGAACACGGCGAGAATGAGGAGCAGCCTGCGGCGATCCATGACCGGGTTTCCCTTTCGCTCGGACATCTGCCGTCCGGCGGATGGCGGGCTGGCAGTACGTGTGGCGCGGAACCGGTTCTCGGGGCTGGAAGGCCCTGGGTCTTGTCGGTACTCGCGTGACAGATGGTAGGAGCGAGAAGAGTGCGTCCGTGGCGAATTGGCAAAGAAAGCCCGGTTCGCGCGAACGGCTGACAAACCGGGCCTCGAGCCACTCACGGGCGGCGCGAGGGCCTCGTTCTCCGGGCGGGCCGTGGGGCGCGCGCGAGGAGACGTGCTAAGAGAACAGGGCGGCGATGTCGTCCTTGTGCTCGCGGACGACGACGTTGCGCTTGAGCTTCAGGCTGGGCGTGAGCTGTCCACCCTCCTCGGTCCAGTCGCCGGGAAGGATGACGAACTTCCGGATCGACTCGGCCCGGGACACGGCGGCGTTCGCCTCGTCGACGGCCCGCTGCACCTCCGCGCGCAGGTCGGGGTCGTCGACGTACGCCGCGATGTCGCCGGACTTCTCGTGGGCCGAGGCCCAGTCGGGGAAGGCCTCGGGATCGATGGTCACGAGCGCGGCGATGAACGGCTGGCCGTCCCCGACGACGAGGCACTGGCTGACCAGTGCGTGGGCCCGGACGCGGTCCTCGAGCACGGATGGCGCGACGTTCTTGCCGCCCGCGGTCACCAGGATCTCCTTCATCCGACCGGTGATCCGCACGAACCCCTCCTCGTCGATCTCGCCGACGTCGCCGGTGTGGAACCAGCCGTCGCGCTCGAGGACCTCGCTGGTGGCGGCCTCGTCGTGCCAGTAGCCGGCGAAGACCTGACCGCCCCGGAAGAGCAGCTCGCCGTCCTCCGCGACTCGCACCTCGGTGCCGGGCAAGGGCTGGCCCACGGTGCCGATCTTGAGGGCGTCGGGCCGGTTCACGGTCACCGCAGCGGTGGTCTCGGTGAGGCCGTAACCCTCCAGGACGGTCAGCCCGATGCCGCGGTAGAAGTGGCCCAGCCGGTCGCCGAGCGGCGCGCCGCCTGACACGGCGTACCGGCAGCGGCCTCCGAGAGCCGACCTCAGGCGGCCGTACACGAGTCGCCCGAACACGGTGTGCCGCGCACGGAGGGCCATCGGGACCTTGCCGCGGTCGAGCGCTCGCGAGAACGCGATCGCGGTCTGGGCGGCGCGGTCGAAGATGCCGCCACGCCCCTCGGCGGTGGCGCGCTGCGAGGCGGTGTTGAACACCTTCTCGAAGACCCGGGGGACCGCGAGCAGGAACGTCGGCTGGAACTCGGCGAGGTCCGGCAGGAGCCGCTTGATGTCGGCGCTGTGCCCGAGCCGCACCCGTGCCTTGACCGCGCCGACCTGGACGATCCGGGCGAAGACGTGGGCCAGGGGTAGGAACAGCAGGGTCGAGGCGTCGTCGGCCTCGAAGAGCGCGCTCAGCTCCGGCACGGCCACCCCGAGCTCGACCATGAAGCACCCGTGGGTCAGCTCGCAGCCCTTGGGACGTCCGGTGGTGCCCGAGGTGTAGATGATCGTGGCCAGGTCGAGGGGGGTCGCCGTCGTACGCCGCCGCTCGAGCTCGTCGTCGTCGATGTCCTCGCCGAGGCGCTGGAGCACGGTGACCGCGTTGTCCTCCAGCGACCACACGTGGTGGAGCTCGGTCAGCGCCGAACGCCGCTCGGCCACCCGAGCGGTGTGCTCGTGCCCCTCGGCCACGACCGCCACCGCCCCCGAGTCGGCGAGGATCCACTCGATCTGGTCGGCCGACGACGTCTCGTACACAGGCACGGTCACGGCACCTGCGAACCAGATCGCGTAGTCCACGAGCGTCCACTCGTAGCGCGTCTTGGAGATCAGCGCGACCCGGTCGCCCACCTGGATGCCGGCCGCGACCAGCCCCTTGGCGACCGCGCGCACCTCATCGAGGAACGCGGCCGTCGTGACCTCCCCCCAGCCCTCCGCCGTACGCCGTGCGAAGGCCACCGCGTCGGGCGCCTCGGCCGCGTTGGTCACGACGTCGTCGGTGAGGTTGCCGGTCGCCGGGATCTCGACGTTCAGCGGGGAGGAGTACTCGCGCACGCTGCCTCCAAGCCGGCTACGGGGGTGTGGCCTGACCCGATAGTACGGAGCAGGAGGCCCGGCTCCGCCGGCGAGTCGAGTGCGTCCTGATGCGGACTACCGGTGGGGAGGCTACCTCGTGGCGTCCGATAGTCTCGCTGCGGTGCGCAGCCGAGCCTGAAGGGGGTCTGAGATGGCCGACCAGACCACGTCGTCGATAGTGGTCGACGCCTCACCCGGCGAGGTCATGGCCGTGATCGCCGACTTCTCGGCGTACCCCACCTGGGCCAAGGGCGTGACCACCGCCGAGGTGCTCTCGGAGCTGCCCGACGGCCGGGCCGAGCGGGTGTTCTTCAAGCTGGACGTCTCGCCGATCAAGGACGAGTACACCCTCGCCTACGACTGGTCGGGCGACGACGAGGTCACCTGGACCCTCGTCGAGGGCAAGATGCTGCGCGCGCTCGACGGCGCCTACGTGCTGGCCGATCGCGGCGACGGCACCACCGACGTCACCTACCGTCTCGCCCTCGACGTCTCCATCCCCCTGATCGGGATGCTCAAGCGCAAGGGCGAGAAGATCCTCATCGACACCGCGCTCAAGGGGCTCAAGAAGCGCGTCGAGTCGCTCGGCTGACCGGCCGGCGACGACCGACGTGCGGATCCTCCTGTTCACCGGCAAGGGCGGCGTCGGCAAGTCGACGGTCGCGGCGGCCACCGCGGCACTCGTCGCCGGCTCCGGTCGGCGCACGCTCGTGCTCTCCACCGATGCCGCCCACTCGTTGGCCGATGCCTACGGCGTGACCGTCGGCGGCGAGCCCGAGCAGGTGGCACCCGACCTGTTCGTCCACCAGGTCGACGCCCAGCGCCGCTTCGAGGACTCCTGGGCCGAGATCCAGCGCTACCTGCTCTCCGTCCTCGAGGTTGCCGGCGTCGACCCGATGGCGGCCGAGGAGCTGACCGTCATCCCCGGTGCCGAGGAGGTGCTGGCGCTCCTCGAGCTGCGGCTGCACGCCCTGTCCGACGACTGGGACGCCGTCATCGTCGACTGCGCGCCCACGGCCGAGACCCTGCGCCTGCTGGCCCTGCCCGAGGCGCTGGGGTGGTACATGACCCGGGTCTTCCCGGTCGAGCGCCGGGTGGTCAGGGCGCTCCGGCCCGTGCTCTCCAGAGCGGCGGGCGTGCCGATGCCCCAGGACGACGTGTTCGGCGCGGTCGAGCGTCTCCATGCCGAGCTGGACGAGGTGCGCACCCTGCTCACCGGCCCCGAGGCAGGGGTGCGTCTGGTGCTCACGCCCGAGCAGGTGGTGCTGGCCGAGGCTCGCCGCAGCTTCACCACGCTCTCGCTGTTCGGCTATCGCGTCGACGGTGTCGTCGCCAACCGGGTCTTCCCCGCGTCCCCGGGCGACCCCTGGCGCGACGGTTGGGTCCGGGCCCAGACCGAGGTGCTCGCGCAGGTGAGCGAGTCCTTCGCGGGCCTGCCGATGTGGCGCTCGGAGTTCCGGGCGACCGAACCGGTCGGGCTGACCGAGCTGCGTGAGCTCGCACGTGAGCTGTACGCCGACGCCGATCCGCTCGACGTACCCCCGCGCGAGGAGCCGTTGCGGATCACCCGCACCTCCGAGGGCGCGGTCCTGCGCCTACGGCTGCCGTTCGTCGCCCGGGACGACGTCGACCTCGCGAGAGACGGCGACGATCTGGTCGTGACGGTCGCGTCGTATCGTCGTCTCCTCACCTTGCCCGCCGGGCTGGCCCGCCGTCGGGTCGCCGGCGCGCGGGTGGACGGGGGCGAGCTGCAGGTGCGGTTCGCCGGTGAGCGAGGCGAGAGGTGAGCGGGGCGTGAGGCAGAGCGACGGACCGGAGCCCGTAGGCAGTCTGGCCGAGGAGGCCGCCAAGCTCCTGGGCGCACTCTCGGGCTGGGCCCGTGAGCACGGCGACGGACTCTCCGACCTGACCGAGAGCATGGCGGGCTCGGTGGCCGACGAGCTCCACGAGCACCTGGCGACCGGGTCGCCTGCCTGCGCCTGGTGCCCCGTGTGCCGCACTGTGACGGCCGTGCGTGAGACAAGCCCCGAGGTGCGTGCACACCTCGCCAGCGCCGCGTCGTCGTTCATGCTCGCCGTCTCCGGCATGATGGCGACCCAGACGCCCCCGCCGGACCCCTCGGTGGAGCGCATCGACCTCGACGACGACGAGGACGAGTGGCCGGAGGAGCCTGAATGAGCCTGGCCTGCGGGATCGACGTCGGTGGCACCAAGATCGCCGGCGGCGTCGTCGACGAGCACGGCACGATCCTCGAGGAGCTCCAGGTCGTCTCGCCGGCCACCGACGTCCCCGCGATCGAGGCCGCGATCGAGAAGCTCGTCACCGAGCTCCGCACCCGCCACCCGATCGAGGCGGTCGGAGTGGGCGCCGCGGGCTACATCGACAAGGCACGCGCCGTCGTGCTGTTCGCACCGAACCTCGCCTGGCGCGACCTCGACCTCAAGTCAGACCTGGAGCGCGCGCTCGACCTGCCCGTGGTGGTGGAGAACGACGCGAACGCCGCCGCCTGGGGCGAGTTCCAGTTCGGGGCGGGGCACGACGTCGACGATCTCCTCCTGGTCACGGTCGGCACCGGCGTGGGCGGAGGTGTCGTCGTGGACGGCTCGCTCTACCGTGGCTCGTTCGGCGTGGGGGCCGAGATCGGTCACATGCGGGTCGTGCCCGACGGCCTGCGCTGCGGCTGCGGCAACCGCGGGTGCCTGGAGATGTACGCCAGCGGTTCGGCGCTGGTCCGCGAGGCCCGCGCCGCCGCCCATGCCGGCTCGCTGCTCGCCGCCGACCTGTTGGAGCTGGCCGGTGGCGACCCGGACGCCATCACCGGACCGCTCGTCACCGAGGCTGCGCGCCGGGGCGACGCCTTCGCCACCGAGCAGCTGTCGTCCCTCGGTCGCTGGCTGGGCGAGGGCATCGCGTCGCTGGCGGCGGTGCTCGACCCGGCCGTGGTGGTGATCGGCGGGGGCGTGAGCGCTGCGGACGAGCTGCTGCTCGGGCCCACCCGGGCGGCGTTCGCGGCTCAGCTGACCGGTCGCGGTCACCGGCCGATGCTGGAGATCCGCAAGGCCCGCCTGGGCAACCGGGCCGGGCTCATCGGGGCAGCCGACCTCACCCGGCACTGAGGCGCCGACTCCCGGGGACCTTCCGTCATCGGGTGGTGATCCGGGTGAAATGCCCCGGTCGGGGCTGGGCGACTGGGACCATCGGCCCATGGGCGACCGGCTGCTGCGATGGATGCCGCCTGCCCTCGTGCTGGTGCTCTTCGGATGGGTCGCCGCGCGGGCCGCCCGTCCGATCTCCGACCCTGACGACTGGTGGCACCTGCGTCTGGGCAACGACCTGATCTCCCAGCACTCACTGGCCGCGCCGGCGCACTGGTCGGCGTACGCCACGCTCACGTGGGTCCCGACCGAGCCGCTTCCCGAGATCGCGGCGGCGTACGTCGATCGCTGGTGGGGACTGCCGGGACTGGCCGTGCTGTACGCCGCGTCCGCACTCGTGGTCGTCCTCACGGTGTACCTGACCAGCCGCCGTTTCGCGTCGGCCCTGCCGGCCGCGGTGACCACCGTGCTGGTCGTCCTCACCACGTCGGCCTCGCTCAGCGCCCGGCCGCAGCTGGTCAGCTTCGTCCTCCTCTCCGTGGTCGTCACCGCCTGGCTGCGCACCGAGCAGGACCACCGGGTGCGCTGGTGGCTGGCGCCCGTCGTCTGGGTGTGGTCGCTGTGCCATGGGTTCTGGTTCATCGGGGCCGGGTACGGCGTGCTCTTCGTCGCCGGCTTCGCCCTCGGCCGGCGGATGCCCCGGCCGGTGCTGCTGCGTCAGGCGGCTCTGGCGGTCGCCTCGGTCGCCGTGGTCGGGCTCAGCCCGGTCGGCCTCGGGGTGCTCGAGGCGCCGTTCGCGGTGAACAGCACGGCGCAGTACCTCCAGGAGTGGCAGCGCACCGACCTGACCAGCCCCTCGGCACTCGGCGCGATCGCGATGGTCCTGGTCGTGGCCGGGACGTGGCTCGCCAGCCGCCGGGACGTGACCTGGCCGCGCGTGCTGGTGCTGGCCAGCGCGGCGCTGTGGACCTGGTACGCCGGCCGCACGGTCGCGGTCGCCGGCGTCGTGATGGCGCCGCTGTGCGCGGTGGCCCTCGAGCGGCTCGTGCACGGCCGTGAGCCCCAGCGCACCGACCAGCGCACCGACCAGCGCACCGACCGGCCCACCGACCGGCCCGCCGCAGAGCACGCGACGCGGGTCGAGGTCGTCGGACTCGCGGTCGCCGCAGCGCTGGCCACGGCGCTGGTGGCGGTGCTGGCACCCACCACGTCGGACCGGTCCGGAGACGTGCCCCTGGCTCTCGACCCGCAGCTGGACCGGCTGCCCGCGGGCTCGGGCGTGTTCAACGACTACGCGCTCGGAGGCTGGATCCGCTGGCGCCATCCCGACCTCGAGCAGTACATCGACGGCCTGATCACGCCGTACTCGGTGTCGCACGTCCGCGGCTTCGCGCTCGCCACGTCGATGGCGCCCGGGTGGTACCGCGTCGTCCGGGACTCCGGAGCGCCGGTCGCGCTGCTCGCGCAGGACTCGGCCCTCGCGACCGGTCTCACCGGGCGCGGCTGGGTCACGCTGGGCAGCGACGCAGGCTACGTGCTGCTCGCGAGGCCCGGGAACCCCGCCGACGGCACCACCGGGTGACCCGGAGCGACCCTCAGAGTCGAGCGCCGTCGTCGTCGGGGTCGTGGGGGGCCATCGTCGCCACGAGGTAGCCGAAGGACGCGACGAACGCGATCACCAGCCCGACGCTGAGGATGCCGGGCAGCGAGTAGTCGATCAGGTTGATCAGCACGAGCAGCAACGGTGAGACGACCAGACCGACCCATGCGAGTCGGCGCTCGGGCGAGATCACGGCCGGTGGTGGCAACGGCGGTGGGGTGAACGACTCGTCGTCGTCGAGGTCGAAGACGTGTGGCTCGGGCGACTCGGGCCCAGCCTCGGGCGCCGGCTGCTCCAGCGGTGTGGTGAGCTCGATCAGACCGGGCAGGTCGGGTGAGGCTCCGTAGTGGCGGACGATCTCGCGCCACGCCTGCTCCTCGGCCGCGGCCCGGGCCGGGTCGCCGGCCTCGTCGTCGCGCATGCTCACCTCACCAGCCTAAGCCGTGGCGCCAGCCCGCCCGCGGGTCGGGCGTGGCAGCGCTAGCCCGTCACCCTGGCGACGAACTCGGCCGACTCCGCGAAGATCCGGTCCGCGTCGTGGTCGAGCGTCGCGACGTGGTAGCTCTCGGCGAGGATCCGCTCCTCGACGTCCTTCGAGGACACCCCGCGCAGCACCGTCGCCGAGGAGGAGGCGTCGATCACGTGGTCGGTCGCGGAGCGGAAGTACAGCAGGGGCTGGGTGACCAGGCCGAGGTCGGGCACGACGACCTTCCACAGCTCCGTGATCGCCGAGAGCCCCTTGAGCGGGAGCCGGTCGTAGCCGTGCTCGTCCTGGTCGGGTTTCCTGATGTCGTTGACCACCCCGCGCAGCGAGGGCACCACGTGCTTGAGGACGGGGAGGGCGACCAGCTCCTTGCGGGTGCTGGACACGAAGGGGTTGACCAGCACGACCCCGGAGATCTGGCTTCCACGCACCTCGGCCAGGCGCAGCGCCACCGAGCCGCCCATCGACAGGCCAGCCACGACGACGGCCTCGCAGTCGGCGCGTAGGCGATCCAGCGCGGTCTCCGCCTCGGCGTACCAGTCGGTCCACGCGACGCCGTTGAGGTCCTGCCAGCGAGTGCCGTGCCCGGGCAGCAACGGCACCTCGACGGCGTAGCCCTGCTCGCCGAGCGCGTGTGCCCACGGCTTCATGGCGGCCGGCGATCCGGTGAAGCCGTGCACGAGCAGGACCCCGACAGCGCGACCCCCGGTCCGCTCCGGCTGGGCCGGCAGTGCCAGGGGAGCGGTGGGGTACTGGTGGGACGCGGCCTCGGTCATGGCGCGAATCCTGCCGCACGCCGTCCCGCTTGTCAGGGTGGTCGGTTTCCGACGTGCCCTAGGGTGGGCCGCGACGGTGCAGAAGTCGACGCGCGAGGGGGCCGGAGTGCTCTACTGGTTCCTCAAGTGGGTCGCCATCGGGCCCTGGCTCAAGCTGGTCTTCCGGCCCCATGTCGAGGGTGCTGAGAACGTGCCGGCGACCGGGCCGGCCATCTTGGCCAGCAACCATCTGTCGTACGCCGACTGGCTGTTCATGCCACTGACCCTGCAGCGCCGGGTCACCTTCGTGGCCAAGGTCGAGTACTTCACGACTCCCGGCCTCAAGGGCTGGTTCCAGAAGAAGTTCTTCTCCGGGGCCGGCGCGGTGCCCATCGACCGTTCGGGCGCGACGGCGGCCGAGGGTGCGCTCGCCTCGGCGCGGAAGATCCTCGGCGACGGCGAGCTGTTCGGCATCTATCCCGAAGGCACCCGCTCCCACGACGGTCGGCTCTACCGAGGGAAGACCGGCGTCGCTCGGCTGGCTCTCGAGATGGGAGTCCCGGTGATCCCGATCGCGGTGCTCGGCACCAACGTGGTCGCGCCGCCCGGCAAGAAGTTCGGCTCGTTCACCCGCCCCGGCGTCCGCTTCGGCAAGCCGCTCGACTTCTCGCGCTACGAGGGCATGGAGAACGACCGCTACATCATGCGGGCGATCACCGACGAGATCATGTACGAGATCATGGAGCTGTCCGGCCAGGAGTACGTCGACATCTACGCCACGACCGCCAAGGAGCTCTCGCAGAAGTCGGCCGCCGAGGCCAAGCGTGCCGAGCGCGAGGCCCGGGAGGACAGGACCGCGACGGGCGAGCAGAAGCAGGCGTCCTGACCACGCCGGCCCCTCCCGGCCCGGCCCGGCCAGGGCTGACACCCGGGCTGCGGCTTCCGCTGCGGCCCACCGAGCCGGCGGCCATCGCGGTCGAGGACCGGATGTACCGCTGGCTCGCGGTGCTGCGGTTCGTGCTGGTCGCCAACACCGTCGGGCTGAACATCTACCGCGGCGGCTTCGACCACCCGGTGGCCGGCGCGGCCCTCGTCGCGGCCCTGGTCGTGTGGACCTTCCTGATCAGCTGGGTCTACTACGCCTTCGCGCGTCGTACGACGGCCTGGGTGGTCGCAGACCTGGTCGTGGCCCTCGCCGCGATCGCTCTCACCGCGGCGGTCAAGGAGTCGGGCTTCAACGCGACGGTGCCGGGCTTCTGGGTGATGGGCGCGATGTTCGCCTGGGCGATCCACTGGCGGCTGTACGGCGGGCTGGTGGCCGCGGTGCTGCTGTCGGTCGACGACTTCGCGACCCGTCACTACCTGTCCGAGACCATCTACGGGAACCTCTTCCTGCTCCTGATCGGCGGACCGATCGTCGGCCTCATGGTCGACTCCCTCCTGCGCTCGGCCGCGCGCACCGCGGCCGCCGAACGCGCCGCCGCCGCGGCCGTGGAGCGCACGAAGCTCGCCCGGGCGGTGCACGACGGGGTGCTCCAGGTGCTGTCACTGGTCCAGCGCCGGGCCCCGGATCTCGGCGAGGACGGAGCGCAGCTGGGGCGGCTGGCCGGTGAGCAGGAGCAGGCGCTGCGGTCGCTGATCCGGCAGCAGGACGCCATCGAGCCGACGCCGGGGATGGTCGACCTGGTGGGGGCGCTGTCGGCACTGGAGCGACGGCGGGGCGTGTCGGTGGCGGCGCCGTCCGGCGGCCTGCCGATGGAGGGTGCCAGGGCCGTGGAGATCGTCGCCGTGGTGGCCGCCTGCCTC
>DATBBE010000140.1:0-2450 GCA_036271155.1 Nocardioides sp.
GCGGCTGGTGCAGGGCTGGTGCGACGGGCATGTCGCGCAGAGCCGCTCCGCAGTGCTCTACCGCAAGCCGTCGTCGGTGGTCGAGCCCGACTATGTCTGGCGACGCACCGATCGATGGATCGACTTCCCGTGGTCATGGCGGGGCCCCGTGACGCCGTCGGCGATGATGACCTCATGACCCCCCACCTGCACCGGCTGCCCAGTGGCCCGGTCGCCCTTCAGGCCGTCCCCACCGACGAGACGCCGGGCTTCAGCGGCGGCAAGAAGGCGGGGGTGCCCGCCCTGGCAGCTCTGGGTGACGAGCTGTCGGAGCTTCAGGAGCGGCTCTGGGCCGAGCGCGGCACGGGGTCTCGGCGTCGGGTGCTGCTGGTCCTGCAGGGGATGGACACCTCGGGGAAAGGTGGGGTGCTGCGCCACACCGTCGGGCTCGTGGACCCCCAGGGCGTGAAGATCACCAGCTTCAAGGCGCCGACCGACGAGGAGAAGGCGCACGACTTCCTGTGGCGCATCCGCAACGCCCTCCCGCAGCCGGGCTACGTCGGTGTCTTCGACCGGTCCCACTACGAGGACGTCCTGATCGCGCGGGTGCATGGTCTGGCGGACGCCGACGTCATCGACCGTCGATACGCCGAGATCAACGACTTCGAGGCCGAGCTGGCCGCCGACGGCGTGGTGATCGTCAAGTGCATGCTGCATGTCTCCGCCGAGGAGCAGAAGCAGCGACTGCTCGCCCGCCTCGACAGCGTCGAGAAGTACTGGAAGTTCAACCCCGGAGACATCGACGAGCGCGCCTTCTGGCGCGACTACCGCACCGCCTACGAGATCGCCCTGGAGCGCACCAACACCGAGATCGCACCGTGGTACGTCGTCCCGGCCGACCGGAAGTGGTATCGAAACCTGGTCATCGGCCAGCTGCTGCTGGAGCACCTGCGCGGCATGAACCTCCAGTGGCCACCCGCGGACTTCGACGTAGAGGCCCAACGGCGCCGCCTGCTCGAGGAGACCCCGCCGACGTGATCGACACCGTCGCGGTGACCCGCTACGTCACTCCGCTGCGCGAAGGCGGCAGCCTTCCCGGGATCGTCGAGGGTGACGACCTCGGCACCTATGTCTGCAAGTTCCGCGGGGCCGGCCAGGGCGTGCGCGTGCTGGTGGCCGAGGTGATCGTGAGCGCTCTGGCCACCCGACTCGGGTTGCGGACCCCACGCTTGGTCGCCCTCGATCTCGACCCCCAGCTCGCGCGCTACGAGGCGGACGAGGAGGTGCAGGACCTCCTCAACGCCAGTCCCGGGCTGAATCTCGGCATCGACTTCCTGCCCGGCGCCTTCGGCTACGAGGGGGAGGCCAGCACCCCGCCGGAGGTCGCGGCCCGCATCCTCTGGCTCGACGCCTTCACCGCGAACGTCGACCGCACCTGGCGCAATCCGAACCTCCTGCTCTGGCACGGTGACGCCTGGGTGATCGACCACGGGGCCGCCCTGTACTTCCACCACGCCTGGTCCGGCGGCCTCACCGACGCCGTCCGGTTCGCCGCGCAGCCGTGGGACGTCGCCGACCACGTCTTCGGGGCGTCCGTGGACCTGCTGCCCGCCGTCGACGCAGGGATCGAGCTGGGCGACGACGATCTGGTGGCGTGCGTGGCCGAGGTGCCGGACGTCTGGCTCGAGCCGGTGCCCGGCGGTGAGACGCCCGACCGGCTCCGCGCGGCGTACGTCGAGTTCCTCACCGCCCGGCTCGCCACCCGCGGGTGGCTGCCGGGGAAGTCCGCGGCATGAGCGGGCCGGGGTCGGGCATGCCCTATCAGTACGTCGTGCTGCGCTGCGTCCCGCGGGTCGACCGCGAGGAGTTCCTCAACGTCGGCGTCGTCGTCTACTGCGAGGAGGCGGCCTACCTCGAGGCCGCCTGGAGCGTGGACCGCGAGCGACTGGGGGTGCTGGCTCCGGGGCTGGACCTCGACGCGGTGTGCGACGCGCTCGAGTTCGTGCGCGCGGTGTGCGTCGGCGACGAGGCGGTAGGGGCTGCCGCGAGCGAGCCGGCCGGCACGCGGTTCGGGTTCCTCAAGGCACCGCGCAGCACCGTGCTGCAGCCGGGGCCGGTGCACGGGGGCATGACCGGCGACCCCGGGCGCCAGCTCGAGCACCTGCTCGAGCGCTTCGTCGGCTGAGCGCTGACCCGGCAGACGTTCACGCTGAGGAACGCTGACCCGGCGGAAGTTGTGCCGGCTGGCCCGCCGACCCGGCGGAGGTTGTGCCGGCTCGAGGCGGGGTGTGGCCACCCTCAGGCACTCCTGTCCCTTCAGTCACCCGCCTCAGGCACTCCCGTCGCTTCTCAGGGGGGCGAGCTCAATCGGTCTAAGCAACGTCATGCTGCTGGCCGGTTGGCGAGCAGCTCGGCCAGTGCTTGGGCTGGGGTGCGTAGGTCGAGGGTAGGGCGTGGGCGCTTGTTGAGGG
>DATBBE010000141.1:0-8650 GCA_036271155.1 Nocardioides sp.
CCGGGGTCGTGGGTCAGCACCCCGGCCAGGAAGTGCGCCGGCCAGTGTGCCTTGAGCCACGCCGACTGGTAGGTCGGCAGCGCGAACGCCGCGGCGTGTGCCTTGCAGAACCCGAACGACGCGAACGCCTCGATCACCTTCCAGACCGCCTCGACCACGGCCAGGGAGTACCCGCGGCCGAGGGCGGCGGGGTAGAACCAGAGCTTGGTCTCGGCCATCCCCTCGACGTCGCCGAGCGCCCGCCGCCTCTCGTCGGCCGCGGCGTTGGTGACCCCGCCGAAGCAGGCGATCATCTCGATCACCTGCTCGTGGAAGACCACCACGCCGTTGGTCTCACGCAGGATCGGGCGCAGGTCGTCGTGGAGGTACGTCGCCTGCGACCAGCCGTGCTTGGCCTCGAGGTAAGGCGTGATCATGTCGCTCTTGACCGGCCCGGGACGGAACAGCGAGATGTCGGCGATGATCTGCTCGAAGGTCTCGATGCCGGACTTGCCGACCAGCTCGCGCTGGCCCGGCGACTCGATCTGGAACACCCCGAGGGTGCGGGCCTGGCTGATCATGTGGAACGTCGCGGGGTCGTCGAACGGCACCTGCTCCTCGTCGTCGAGGTCGATCCCGGCGCCGTCGGTCTGTCGCACCAGGTCGACGGCGTGGGCCATCGAGGACTGCATCCGGATGCCGAGCACGTCGAGCTTGAGCAGCCCGAGCTCCTCGACGTCGTCCTTGTCGAACTGGCTCATCGGGAACCCCGCGAAGCTCGCCTCGACCGGCGTGCGGTCGAGCAGGGTCGCGTCGGACAGCAGCACGCCGCAGGGATGGACGGCGATGTGGCGCGGCAGCCCGTCGAGCCGCTCGACGAGGTCGAAGAACAGGTCGAGCCGGTCGTGGTCGAGCCCGGCGGCCCGCAGCTCGGGCAGGTCGCGCATCGCCATCCGGGCGTCGCGGGCCCGGATGTGTGGGAACGCCTTGGCGATCGCGTCGGTCTCGCCGGGCGGCATCCCGAGCGCGGCACCGACGTCGCGCACGGCGTGGCGGACACGGTAGGTGTCCATCATCGAGACGCACACGCAACGCTCACCGCCGTAGCGGTCGAGGATCGCGCGGTAGATGTCCTCACGACGGGCCGACTCGACGTCGATGTCGATGTCGGGCAGGGAGCCCCGCAAGGGCGAGAGGAACCGCTCCATCAGCAGGCCGTGCCGGATCGGGTCGACCCCGGAGACACCGAGCAGGTAGTTGACCAGGCTGCCCGCGCCGGAGCCGCGCCCGGCGCAGCGCACCCCCATGTCGTGGATCAGGTCGGTGACGTCGCCGACGGTCAGGAAGTACGACGCGTAGCCCAGGCCGCGGATCATCTCCAGCTCGTCGTCGAGCCGCTTCCAGATGCGCTGCCGGGGAGCCGAGCCGTAACGGTGACCGACCGCCCCCTCGCAACGGACCCGCAGCTGGTCGTCGGCCGGGGAGCCACTGGTGAACGAGGGTCGCAGCGCCGGGTCGGAGCCGGCTCCGTGGGCCCGGCCGGAGACCTCGAGCTCCGGGAAGTGCACCTCCCCCAGCCCCAGGTCGGCACGCGGGTCGAGGGCGCAGCGGTCGGCCACCTGCCGGGTCTGCGCCAGCAGCTGGTGGGCCGCGCGCCCGGAGTCGCCGAGCCCGGACAGCCGCGCGATCTCCTCGGCCACCTCGAGCATCTGCTTGCCGGACTTGAGGAAGCCCTCGGCGTTCACCCGGTCGACGTGGCGCCGGTCGAGGGCGACCAGCCGTCGGGAGGCGTCGAGGACGTCGACGACGGGGGCGTCGCGGCGATCGGTGTACCGCACGGCGTTGGTCAGCACCGCGCCGAGCCCCACGCTGCGGGCCAACCCCGCCATCCGCGCGGCGTGGGGGGTGGTGCCGGGGCCCCAGACAGCGCCGCGGCCCTGAGGGAGCCGGTGGGAGACCAGCTCGATCAGGAGGTTCTCCGCGGGGACCACCTCGCGCCACGGCGCCAGGGCGGCGCGGGCCAGGTCGTCACGACGACGCGCCACGGCCGCGCCGACCTCGGAGGCAGGTCCGAGCAGCACCACGACGTCGCCGCTCTCGAGCCAGGGCGCCAGCAGCGCGAGCTCGGCCACCGGGCTGCTCCGCTCGCCCGCGAGCTGGACCGCCGAGACCAGCCGGCACACCGCTGCCCAGCCCGCGCGACCGCCGGTGTGGCTCGCGTCGGCCAGGAAGGTCACCCGCGGGACCAGCCGGTCGTCGCGGAACGCGCCGCCGCGCACCGGGGTGCGTGGCTTCGGCTCCGGGGCGGTCGGCTGCCCGGTCACCGGCCGGACCGCGAGGTCGACCCCCAGCACCGGCCGCAGGCCGTGGGCCCGGCACGCCTTCGCATGCTTGACCGCGCCGTAGGTGCCGTCGCGGTCGGTGAGGGCGAGGGTGTCCATCTCGTGCTCGGCGGCCCGCTCGACGAGCACGTGGGGATGGGAGGCGCCGTACTGCCGGGAGTAGCCCGACGCCACATGGAGGTGGACGAAGGGGTCCATCGCGAGCCGATCAGCCGACGCGGGTGTGCTCGACCGGCGAGACGCACAGCTGCGGAGAGGTGACATGGCCCGCCAGCCCCAGCGCCTGCTCGACGATGGCCAGGAACCGGTCGGCGTCACGGACCAGGTCGTCGGCCTCGCGCTCGGTCACCGCCCGGGTGGAACCGGCCTCGGCGGCAGCGCGCTTGGCGGCGCCGGCGGCGAAGAAGGTCGCCCACTCACCCAGCTCGGGCGCGACCTCGGTCAGCAGCACCCAGGCGTTCTTCTGCGGGCGACGACGGCCGCCCGGCGAGGAGGCCGGACGGGCTCTGGCGGCCAGCAGCGCCGCCGCGGCGCGCAGCGCGGCGACGTGGGCACAGGCGTAGCGGGTGGGGATGTCACGGGCGACCACCGCGTCGCGCAGCGACTCCGCCGAACGGGCGAGGTAGGAATGGGTGGTCGCCGGCAGGGAGAACGGGCCACTCGGCTCGGACAGCCTGCCGTCGACCGGGCGGCGCGTGGAACGGGGACGGCTGGGGCTCGTGGGCATCGCGGACTCCCCCTCAGTCCGCGCAGCCGACGAGCGCCCAGCGACCGTCGCTCCAGTCGAAGGCGAGGTCGAAGACACCGCCCCCGTCCACGGCCCCGGCGACGTCGACCGGGTCGTCGGGGTCGGTGACGACGGGCCGACCCGGGCCGCGGCCGGCCTCGACCCGCCACAGCTCACGCTCTCCCAAGAGATCGGCGCCTCCCCGGCGAGTCGCGCCCGGCACGGGCTCGTCGGAGCCGATCACCGCCCGGGCTCCGCCGGACTGCCACCACGGCCCGGTCTCCACCCAGTGGGCGATCACCGCCCGGACCTTCCACAGCCGGCCCCGCCACAGGAACTGCTCGGGGCCCTCCATCCCCGACACCAGGCCCATCCTGGTCTCGACCGGGTCGTCGTACCGCCTCATGACTGCTCCCCTCGCCTCGCCGTGTCATCACGTGCGCTCGGTCGACCCCGGTGGACCCGGCCCGGCGCGGACGGGGGTCGAGGTCGCCCGCCCCGGACTGGGATGTTCGAACACGTGTTCGAACATCAGAACCGTACACCGCCTCCCCGACATCCACCAGGGGTCGGGAGGAGCCGGTGGAGAAGCCCCGCCGACAACGCCCAGCCGACCCGACGTCCAGCCGTGGGGTCAGGAGCGCTCGGGCGTCCTGGGCTGCGCGGGCGTGACACCGGACGCGTCGGCGCCCGGACCGCCGGCCCAGGGTCCGCGCACGTGATCGCGAGTGTCGCGATGCCACAGGCAGAGCAGGGACACACCCTCGACCAACAGGGCGACCACGGCCGCCGCGACGAAGACCGCCGGCGGCGCCAGCACGAACCCCAGCGCGACACTGGCGTACACGCAGCCCAGCACGAGGGCCGACAGACCAAGCTGACCCCAGCGGTATCCCAGGCGCAGGAACACACCGAGCACCCACACGATCATCGCGCCGACCACGAGCATCGTCACAGCCACCGGCAGGAAGTTCGGCGGGGCGAACCCGGCACGCTCGAGCCCCGCACGCCCACCCTGGTCGAACACCTCGCGGGCACCCTCGTGGTGGTCGGCCCAGGCGCCCACGACGTCGTCACGGAAGACGGCCAACAGCACGACGACCAGCCCCATCACACCGACCAGACCCCATGCGCCCCGGATGGCGAGGTCGACCGAACGAGGCACGGCCGCACCCGGCCGCGGACTGGTCTCAGGGCGTTTCACGTCCGTCCCTTCCGGCTAGGGTCTGGCACATGAGTGCCGCCCCCGAGCCCGCCGCCGTCACGAGGTTCAAGGAGGCCCACTCCGCCGTCGGAGGCGGGGGCCGCGTCGTCATCCTGCCAGACAGCGTCCACACCGCAGCCCTGGCCGCCGAGGCGCTCGGCTGCGAGGTGGGCGCGATCGCCAACAGCCTCCTCTTCGACGCCGGCGGGCAGCCGGTGCTGATCCTGACCTCGGGCGCCCACCGGGTCGACACCACGAAGACCGCCGAACGCATCGGCGTACCCGCCCTCACCCGGGCCACGCCCGAGTTCGTGCGCGCCCACACCGGCCAGGTGATCGGCGGCGTCTCCCCGCTCGGTCATCCCGCGCCGGTGCCGACGTGGCTCGACCTCGACCTGCGGCAGTACCCCGAGGTCTGGGCCGCCGCCGGCCATCCCGCCGCCGTCTTCTCCACGACGTACGACGAGCTGCTGGCGATGACCGGCGCCACCGAGGTCGCGGTCGACTGAGCCGGGACGCGCCATGGAGATCTGGGTCAACCCGGCCTGCAGCAAGTGCCGCTCCGCGCTCGCGGACCTCGACGCGGCCGGCGTCGCCTACACCGTGCGCCGCTACCTCGACGAGCCTCCCTCCCGATCCGAGCTCGAGGGTGTGCTCGCCGCCCTCGGCCTCGAGCCGTGGGACGTCGCCCGGCCCGAGGAAGCGGCCGAGGAGGGTCTGACCTTCCCCCGCGACGCCGGGCACCGCGACGACTGGCTCGACGGTCTGGCGGCCCACCCGCGCGCGCTCCAGCGGCCGATCATCACCGCCGCAGACGGCACCGCGGTGATCGGGCGCGATCCCGGGTCGGTGGCGAAGGCCGTCGAGCACGAGACCGGCGGAGCCGGACAACACCGGTGAGCGCCCTGGCGTTCGTGTTCTCGAGCGGTTGGGCCAGTGGGCTCAACTGCTACCTGGTCGTCCTCGTCCTGGGCATCTCCGACCGCGTCCACGACACCGACCAGGTGCCCAACGTCCTGCAGCGCTGGGACGTCCTCGGCGTCGCCGCACTCTGCTACGCCCTCGAGTTCGTCGCCGACAAGATCCCCTACGTCGACTCCACCTGGGACGTCGTGTCCACCGCCATCCGCCCCACCGCCGGTGCCGTCGTCGGTGTCCTCCTGGCGGGCCAGGCCGACTCGCTGAACGGTGCGGTGGCCGCCGTGGTCGGCGGTGGCAGCGCCCTTCTCTCCCACGCCGTCAAGACCGGCGCCCGGCTCGCCCTCAACTCCTCCCCCGAGCCGGTGACCAACGTCGGCGCCAGCCTTACCGAGGACTTCGCCGTGCTCGGCGTGGTGCTGTTCGCGATCCACCATCCCAGGACAGCGGCGGCCGTCGCGGCCGTCCTCCTCGCCGGCGGGCTGGTGCTGCTCTACCTCCTCAGCAAGGTCGTCCGCCGAGGCTGGCGCCGCTGGAAGGGCCGCGACCGGGTGCCGAAGCCGGCCTGACCCGGCCTTAGGGTGCGCGCATGGCCCGGGTGGTGGTGATCGGCGGCGGCTTCGGCGGTCTTGCCTCCGCGCTGCGGCTGGCCAAGCTCGGGCACGAGGTCACCCTCGTCGAGCACCGTGAGCTCGGCGGGGCGCTGGTCCCCTTCCGCCAGGACCACTTCGCCTGGGACACCGCCACCCACATGCTGCTGCCGGCCGCGGTCCGCGACCTGTTCCACAAGACCGGCCGGCCGCTGGACCGCGAGCTCGAGCTGGTCCCGCTCGACTGCCTGCGCGAGCACTGGTTCGCCGACGGCTCCGCTCTGGTGCTCGCGACCGGTCGCACGCCGCAGCACGAGGCGTTCGAGGCCCTCGGAGCCGGCCTCGGCGACCGATGGGTCGAGCACGTCGCGTCGTACGCCGACGACTGGGAGGTGATCCGCCGCCGGTACGCCGAGGTGCCCTGGGACCCCGACGACGTCCCACGCGAGCTGGCCGAACGGTTCGACTCGCGCGAGTCGCTCGATCGCCGGCTACGGCGGAGTCTCAAGGACGAGCGGTTGCGGCAGGTCGCCGCACACCCGTTCGTCGGCGACGGCCACGCCGTCAGGGACGTGCCCGCCTGGGCCGGCCTCACGGCGTACCTCGAGCAGCGCTTCGGTGCCTGGGCGTTCGTCGGCGGCACCGGCCTGCTCCTCGACGCCCTCGTGCGCCGACTCGAGACTCGCAAGGTCGTCGTGGTGCGCGGCAAGGCACGCGACATCGTCCTGCGTGAGGGACGCGCCGTCGCCGTCACCACGACCGTGGGCCGGCTCGACGCCGACGTCGTCGTCAGCGCGGTCGACCCACGTGGGCTGCCGTCCCTCGCGGCGCACGTCCGCCGCACCACTGTGGCCGTCCCGGCCGCGACGACCTACCTCGGACTCGAGGGCGAGGTGCGCGACCTGCCCCACGAGGTGGTGATCCACGGCGAGCAGACCCTGGTGCTGCGCACGACCGGCCGCGCCCCTGAGGGCTCCCACGGGTGGAGTGTGCAGACCCGGGGCCGACGCGAGGAGGACCCGCTCGTCGTCCTGGCGCGACACGGGCTCGACGTGCGTGGGCAGGTCGTGGCCCGCGTCGACCGGACCCCGCGCGACCTCGTCGAGCGCTGGGGCGGCACCCCGCTCGGCGTGCTCTGGCAGGGCCGCGCGACCGTGCGACGGCGCCTGGGGCCCCGCACGCCGATCGAGGGCGTCTTCACCGCGGGCTCGCACGCGGCTCCCGGGTCCGGGCTGCCGTACGTCGCGCTCTCGGCGGCGCTGGTCGCCCAGGCGGTGGGTCCGGCGCGCTGAGCCTCGGGCGGCGTGGCAGTCAGCGCAGCTGGAACGTCACCGTCACCGACGCGGTCACCGACTGCTCCCCCGGCTCGAGCGCGGCATGGTCCATGGCGACCGCCTTGGCCCGTCGGGGCACGCCGGTCAGCACGCCGCCCTCGACCACGTCCTGCGGGTCACCCAGCTCCGAGCCGGCCAGCTCGGCCAGATGTGTGCCCCGTGCCACCGCGTCGGCGTACGCCGCCTCGCGGGCCGCGGTCTCGGCGCCCGACCGGTCGGCCACCTCCAGCGACACCCCTTCGATGCGCAGCCGCTCGGCGACCGACCCGGCCAAGGCGGTCAACAGGGCACCGGCCGCATCGACGTCCGCGCAGCGGATCGTCAGCGAGTGGGTGGCCTCGAAGCCCGAGGGCACGCCCTGGTCGTCGTGGGTCGGCCAGATCTGGACGGCCGTCGACCCGATCCGCTCCGGGGTGGTGTGCTCGCGGGCGGTGGTCACGGCCTGCCGCGCCGCACTGTCGGCGCCCGCGAGGGCGTCGGCGACGCCCGGTGCGCGATGGACCGCCGCGACGCGCACCACCGCCGAGTCGGGAACGGCCAGGCTCTCGCCGTGGCCACTGACGGTGACGGTACGCATGGCGCCATCCTGCCGGAGTGGCCGTGATCCGGCGAGGCGTGAGCCGGCCATCGACGGGATCCGGTCTCAGACCGGCAGCTGGAGGGCGGCGAAGATCTCGCGAGTCGCCTTGGAGCGGTTGAGCGTGTAGAAGTGCAGGCCCGGGGCACCCGCGTCGAGCAGCTGCTCGCACAGCTCCGTGGCGATCCGCATCCCCTCCGCCCGCAACGCCACGGGGTCATCCTGGAGAGGCAGGATCCGGGCGAGCGTCTCGGTCGGCATCTCTCGACCGGACATCCGCACCATGGTCCGCATGGAGCTCAGGTTGAGGATCGGCATGATGCCCGGGACGATCGGGAGATCGGCCCCGACCTCGGTCGCGCGGCGCACGAGCCCGGCGTAGTCATCGGCCCGCAGCACCATCTCGGTGATGGCGAACTCGGCACCGGCGTCGTACTTGGCCTTCAGCACCCGTGCGTCGTCGTCGAGAGTCGCTGCGTCGCGGTGGCCTTCGGGGA
The DNA here is from genome assembly GCA_036271155.1 of Nocardioides sp. Lineage (GTDB taxonomy): Bacteria > Actinomycetota > Actinomycetes > Propionibacteriales > Nocardioidaceae > Nocardioides. Next base: position 8,169 of record DATBBE010000141.1, read on the forward strand.
AGGCCGCCACCCCGACCGACAGGTCGTCGCGCTGCCGGAGGAGGGCGACCAGCTCCGCGGCGTACTCGAGGCCGCCGCGCGTCGACTCCCATGGAGCCCCGGGGCCGCCGGGCGGGTCTCCACGGAGCGCCAGGACGTTGTGGACGCCGGCGCGCTGGAGGTCGTCGACGACCGCGGCGAGCTCGTCGGTCGTGTGCCCGACGCACGTGAGGTGGGCCATCGGGAGCATCGAGGTCTCGTGGGCGATCCGGCGGGTGATGCCCACGGTGCGCTCGCGCGTGCCGCCGCCCGCGCCGTAGGTCACCGACACGAAGGTCGGGTTCAGCTGCTCGAGCTCGCTGATGGAGCGCCAGAGCACCTCCTCGCCCTCGGCGTCCTTGGGCGGGAAGAACTCGAAGGAGAAGGAGCGCTGGCCGCTGCGCAGGAGCTGTCCGATGGCCGAGTCGTCGGGCATGCGGTCGAGTCTAGGGAGACACGTCGGG
>DATBBE010000142.1:0-11367 GCA_036271155.1 Nocardioides sp.
CTCGAGCCGCCCTTGTAGTAGACGTTCGAGTAGTACTGGCAGGCACCGGTCGGGAAGGTCGCGGCGTCCATGCACCGGGTCATGCCGAAGGCGACGTCCTTGGCGGTCACGGGCTGGCCGTTCTCGCCCCACTTCACACCCGAGCGGATCGTGAACTGCCACTTGGTGTAGTTGTCGTTGTGGGTGCCCAGGTCAGTCGCGAGGTCGGGGACCAGGATCATCTGCTTGGACGTCGGGTCGTACTTGTACTGCGTCAGCGACCGCGTCACGAGACCGCTCATGATCGAGGAGGTGTCGGTGTAGTAGATCTCGCTGGGATCGATGGTGGTGGTCAGACCCGTCAGCGTGAGCACCGTGACGATGCCACCCTTCTGGGCGCCCGAGATGGTCACCGGACCCTTGCACGTGGCGCACTGACCGTTGCCGGTGGCGCCTGGCTTGAACGACGATGGGGTGTCGCCCGGACCTGCCGAGCTGCCACCGCTTCCGCCGCACGCGGCGAGGGCTAAGAGCCCCACCGAGGACAGCGCGACCAACGGAGTCTTCAGTCTCATGTACACAGCCTTTCGCTGACGAACGACCCGGGCGACGACTCGCCGGGCGGTGCACCGGGGCCGGCGCGCGCGGTCGGCGTGGCCAGAGCCCCGCATCCAGAGAACCAGCAGATAATCGCTTTGGCGTATCAGGGTGATAACGAACGCATATCAGTCTTGAAATGTCACAGAAAGGTCACGGATAAAGAACGGGTCACAGCCAGATCTCGACTATGTCACGATCGGGACCTCGGTCCCGTTGGACCTCAGTGCCGGAAGGCGACGAGTCTCACGTGGAACGCCGGGTGCGCAGCGAGCGGCGTCCCGTGGCAGGAGTAGACGTCGTGGGTGTGGCAGTGGAAGCGGGTGGAGGTGTTGGCCAGGGTCACCGTCACCGCCTTGGTGGTGGCCCGGCCGAAGGGCACCACCAGGCGCCCCCGGCCGGTCCTGCTCAGGGGGACCAGAGCCCGGGTCATGGGGTGGTGCCTGCGCACCACGAGGACGACCACGGCGGGCATCGTGGCACGGTGCGGCCCGTGGACCTGCACTCGTAGTCGCCACTTCTGGCCCCGGAGGCCGGTGCCCGGTCGAGCCCTGAGGTCGACCGAGGCGAGGTGTCGTACGGCGTACCGCGTCCAGGCGGTGCGCGGCGAAGCCGCGGTCAGGGTGACGCTACGGCTGAGCGGCGCCGGGGTGTACGCCGCGCTGTGTCCCTCGGCGTAGGTCCGCGCGGGCACGGTGTTGCCGCTCGCGTAGCTCGCGAACACGTTGGTCATGCCGCCGTGCCTGCGCAGCGCCGAGCGCACCGCCGCGGAGGAGAACTCGTGGCCGCCGCCCTGGAACGACGCGGCCCTGGTCCAGACCGACCGCACCACGCGCCGTCCGAAGTGCTCGCTGAGGTACTCGAAGAACACCCAGTTGCCGTACTGCTCGAAGCTGCTGGGGTTGAACGTGTCGAGCGGGGTGCCGGTTCGCTGCAGCTGGCTCCAGGGGAGGTACTGGAGGTTGTCGTTGCTCGAGTCGTCGTACTGCTCCTCCATCCAGGTGGCCGTCGACTCCATGAGCCAGGGGTCCTCGGTGGCGTCGTAGCCGTACTGGATGGCGTGGAAGAACTCGTGGGCGGCCGTGACCCGCGCCTCCTGCATCGGGTCTGCGTGGTACTGGCTGCGCTTGAAGTCGTTGTCGAGCAGGAGGTAGGAGGAGTAGAGGTGCTGGTTGTACGGCGCGCGCTGCTCGGCCACCGTGAGCCCGTACAGCCCCTGGTGGAAGAGCTCCTTGAGGTAGACGTCGAACCTGCCGGCGCCGCCGCCGCCCTTCGTGCCGTCCGAGACCGGCCGGTGGTAGCCGAGCTTCCTGACCTCGAAGCTCCAGACGTGGTTGAGCATCCGCAGCTGACGATCGACCCACGACGTGCTGGGCGGTGCGTCACGTGTGGTCGGGACCCAGTGGATGCAGATGTGGCCCGCGCACTTCTTCTCGGCCTTGACCGAGTAGGACTCGCCGTAGAAGTCCGGATGGTCCGTCGGGCGGGCGAGGATCGCCGCGGCGTGACGTCGGTCCGCGGGCGACAGCGCGTTCATCGTGAGGCGCAGCCGGAGCAGGGCCATCGAAGCGCCACCTCCGGGCGCGGCGCCGGAGAGCACGCGGTCGGCGGTGTGGAGCGCCCTGGTGGCGACGGCGCGAGCCGGGCTCGTCGTCGTCCTCCCGCGGGACGGTCCCCCTAGCGCCGGCGCGGCGAGCACCGTGACAGACAGGACCGAGGCGAGGGCCAGGGCGACGGATCGGCGCATAGGAGGCTCCCTGGGAGACGGGCCGGTCGGGTCAGCGTGAAGGTGCCCGAGACCCGTCCAGCCTAGTCCGGGAGGGCTCAGCCCGAGCCGGAGATCTTCTCGATCAGGGCCGTGGTCGAGATGGCAGGGGTGCGGGTCAGGTAGACGACCTCGCAGATGTCGGCGAACTCGTCGAACTTCCCTCGCCAGTCGTCTCCCATGACCAGCACGTCGGCGGCGTACTGCTCGATGTAGGCGCGCTTGAGCTCGAGGCTCTCCTCGACGAACACCTCGTCGACCATGCGGAGGGCGGCCACGATCTCGAGCCGCTCGCCCTGGCTGAAGACCGGCTCGCGACCCTTCTTGCGCAGGTTGAGCGCATCGGCGGAGACGCCGACCACCAGTCGCTCGCCCAGCGACGCGGCGCGTTCGATCACCCGTAGGTGCCCCACGTGGAAGACGTCGAAGGTGCCGAAGGTGATCACGGTGCGCGGCATGCCGGACATTCTGCTCGACAGGGGCGGAGAGGGGAGAATCGACTCGATGACCACGATGCGGGCTGCCCCGATCTCGATGATCACCCCCGATCCCGCTGCGGACGAACGGCGGCGGCAGGGGCTGCGCCGCATGCGCACACTCGCGGTGTCCCTCCTGCTGCTGGCGGCGGTGGTGTACGTCGCGACCATCGGGCAGGACGGCGCGCTCGGGTTCGTGAACGCGGGCGCGGAGGCATCGATGGTCGGCGCGATCGCCGACTGGTTCGCGGTCACCGCGCTCTTCAAGCACCCGCTCGGCGTCCCGGTGCCGCACACCGCCCTCATCCCGCGGCGCAAGGACGAGCTCGGTCGCAGCCTCGAGGAGTTCGTGGGCGAGAACTTCCTCCAGGAAGGCATCATCCGAGAACGCGTCGCTGCGGCGGCGATCTCGGCGCGGGTCGGCGTGTGGCTCGCCGATCCCGCCCAGGTACGCCGGGTGGTCGACGAGGTGGCCGAGGTCGCCGCGATCGGGCTCGGCAGGATCCGCGACGAGCAGATCAGCGACCTGGTGACCGAGGCCCTGGTGCCGAGGTTTCGGGAGGAGCCGGTCTCGCCGCTGGCCGGCGGTCTGCTCGCCGAGGCCCTGCGTGACGGCGTGCACCAGGGTGTGGTCGATCTCGCGCTGGACGAGCTTCACGGGTGGCTGCTGGAGAACCCCGACACGGTGGCGGAGGTCCTGGAGCAGCGAGCGCCCTGGTGGGCGCCGCCTCGGCTGAACGACGCCGTGACCCGCCGGGTCGTCGGCGAGCTGGTCACCTGGCTGGCCGAGATCCGGGCCGACCCCGGTCACCGCGCCCGCCTGGCCCTCGACTCGCTGCTCGCCCAGCTGGCCGACGATCTGCAGCACGACCCGGAGACCCGGGAGCGCACCGAACGCCTCAAGGACCGGCTCCTCGACCACCCGGCGGTGGTGGAGTCCGGGATCGCCCTGTGGAACGCCCTGCGCCGGGCCCTTCAGCAGTCGCTGCTCGACCCGGAGGGCGCAGTCCGCGAGCGACTGACGCGCGAGCTCACGGCGTTCGGGACCCGGCTGCGCGAGGACGACGTGCTCCGCGAGAGGATTGACTCCTCGGCCGCTGACCTCGCGGTCTTCCTGGTCGAGCGGTACGGCGCGGAGGTCACGGCCGTGATCACCCAGACCATCGACCGGTGGGACGGCAAAGAGGCCGCACGCCGGATCGAGCTGCACGTCGGACGTGACCTGCAGTTCATCCGGATCAACGGCACGATCGTAGGAGGACTGGTGGGACTTGTGATCCACGCAGTGACGGTGGTGGTGCACCGATGAGCGAACCGGTGACAGTGCGACTGTCGGACGAGTCGATCCGACTCGGTCAGTTCCTCAAGCTGGCCGACCTGGTCGACACAGGTGCGGATGCGAAGGGTCTGCTCGCGCGCGGGCTCGTGCGGGTGAACGGAGACGTCGAGACCCGCCGCGGCCGCCAGCTCGCGGACGGTGACGTCGTGGAGCTGGCGGGGCGGCGGGTCGTGGTCTCGACGGGCCGCTAGGTCAGCAGCAGCCGCAGCTGCAGCCGGGCGTGCACTGGCAGTCCGGACCGCACGGGCAGTCGTGTTCCTCCTTCGCCATGTCGCTCACCTCCTTCCGACAGGCGCACCACGTGGTCTCTGGATCCGGGGCCGGGCAGGTGCCCGCGGCGATGCCGGTGAGCATCGCGCTCATCTGCGCGCGCAGGGTCTCGAGCCGGCTGATCTCGATGTCGATCTCGGCCATGCGTCGCGACAGCAGCTCCTCGGCCGGCTCGCAGGGGCAGTCGCCGGTGTCGCGCACCGCCAGCAGGTCACGAACGTCCGCGAGGGTCAGTCCGAGCCGCTGGGCACCACGGATGAACGCGAGCCGGTCGCGCGCACCGTCGTCGTACTGCCGGTAGCCCGAGGGCGTCCGAGGTGGCTCCGGGAGCAGCCCGACCTTCTCGTAGTAGCGCAGCGTGTCAGGGCTGCTGCCGACCGCGGCGGCCAGCTGGGAGACGGTGTACGTCGAGCTCATACCGCGACCGTAGACCCTGGAGTCGACTCCAAGGTCAAGCGAGCAGCTGTGCCCGAGGAACGAGGGCACGGTGTCGCGGGCGCAGGTTGAGCGAGCTCAGGGCGAGACGGGCGTTGAACTCCCTCCGCAACCAGCGAGTGAGCGCCGTCAGTCGACCGAGACGAGGTCGCAGACGAAGATCAGGGTCTCACCCGGCTTGATCACGGCCCCGGCGCCGCGTTCGCCGTAGGCCAGGTGCGGGGGGATGACCAGCTTGCGCCGCCCGCCGACCCGCATGCCCTGGACTCCGTCGTCCCAGCCCTTGATGACCTGCCCGACACCCAACCGGAACTCCAGGGGCTCACCCCGGTTGTACGAGGCGTCGAACTCCTCGCCGGTGGAGTGCGCCACGCCGACGTAGTGCACCTTCACCGTGGAGCCGGCCGCCGCCTCGGCACCGTCTCCCTCGACGAGGTCGGTGATCTCGAGGTCGTCCGGGGGTGCGTCGTCGGGGAATTCGATCTCGGGCTTGTCCATGCCCCAGACCTTACCGACCCCGAAGGGGCACCTTTCCGGGGCCGAGGTGTCACCTTTCCGCCGTCCAGGGGGCACTTCTCCGGGGTCGAGGTGGTCCTTCTCCGGTTCGAGGCGGTCCGTCTCGCGGTGAGATCTCGGCGACGTCGCGGGAGAACTGCCCCTTCAGCCGCGGAGAACTGCCCCTTCGACCGCGGAGAGGTGGCCCTTCGGCGGCGGAGAGGTGGCCCTTCGGGGTCAGGTCTGGTGGACGTAGCTGTCGAGCTGGTCCCGCTCGAACTGCAGCTGGTCGAGCGACGACTTGACGACGTCACCGATGCTGATGATGCCGGTCAGACGACCGTCCTCGACGACCGGCACGTGCCGGATGCGGCGCTCGGTCATCACCACCCGGAGGTCGTCCACCGAGGTGTCCGGCGGGCAGGTGCGCACGTCGCTGGTCATGATCTGGCTGACCGGGGCGTCGAGGACGCCGTCGTCCTGGTGCAGACGGCGTACGACGTCACGTTCACTGACGATCCCGTCCACCGCCTCGCCGTCGCCGCTGACCACGACCGCGCCCACGTTGTGCTGGGCGAGCAGCCCCAGCAGGTCGCGGACCGTGGCGTCCGGGGGGATGGTCACCACCGCGTGGCTGGGCTTGCTCGAGAGAACGTCGCTGATCCGCATGACCACTCCTCAGGGGTAGGTCGGCCGGTTCCCCAGCAGGCTAGTCCTCCTCGCGGGTACGCCGCGAGGCCAGATCATGGACGGAGCCGCCCGCGCGGGGTGGAGAGTCGGGATCGTGGTCGTCGTCGGGGAGCGCTCCGAGGAACGACAGGACGGCGTCGTGCAGATGCCCGTTGGTGGCCAGCGCGTTCCCACCGAAGGGTCCCTCCGAGCCGTCCAGCGAGGTGAACGACCCACCGGCCTCACGCACGATCACGTCGAGCGCGGCCATGTCGTAGAGCTCGAGCTCCGGCTCGGCCGCGATGTCGACGGCCCCCTCCGCCAGCATCATGTACGACCAGAAGTCGCCGTAGGCGCGCGTCCGCCAGCAGCGCCGCATCAGCGACAGGAAGTCGTCGAGGCGATCGCGGTCCTCCCAGCCGCGCAGGGAGGAGTACGACAGCGACGCGTCCTCGAGGCGGCGTACGTCGGAGACCGTGCAGCGCGTCGCCTTGAGCAGGGAGCGGCCGGTCCACGCGCCGTTGCCCGTGGACGCCCACCAGCGGCGCTGGAGCTGGGGCGCGGAGACGACCGAGAGGACGACCTCGTCGTCGACGACCAGGGCGATCAGGGTGGCCCAGACGGGGACGCCGCGCACGAAGTTCTTGGTCCCGTCGATCGGGTCGAGCACCCAGCGCCGCTGACTGTGCCCGGTGCTGCCCTGCTCCTCGCCCGTGATCGCGTCTCGCGACCGCACCCGCGACAGGGTGCGCCGGATCGACTCCTCGACGGCCTGGTCGGCGTCGGTCACCGGAGTCAGGTCGGGCTTGCTCATCACGTGGAGGTCCATGGCCTTGAAGCGCGAGGTGGTGATGGAGTCGGCGTCGTCGGCCAGGACGTGCGCCAGGCGGAGGTCGTCGGTGTAGTCGGACGAACCTGCTGACGGCCCTGAGGACGACCCTGATGGTGGCATGTCCACAGGCTATTGCGACCGCACCCCGCGAACCGTTCGCCGCTCGGTACCGTATGGATTGACATGGACTTCAACGGCCTCCCCGTGCATCCCCTGATCGTGCACGTCGTCGTGGTGTTCGCGCCCCTGGCGGGTGTGGCCGGCATCCTGTACGCCGCCGTTCCGAAGTGGCGCTGGTGGCTTCGCTGGCCACTGGTCGCCAGTGCGGTGATCGCCGCGGCGGCCGGGATCATCGCCGTGCAGTCGGGCCACGACCTGGAGAACGAGCGCCACCTCCAGTCGCTGCCCGAGCTGGCGATCCACGAGCACCGCGGCGAGATCCTGCGCTGGCTCCTGCTGGCCTTCCTCGCACCGACCGCGCTCGGAGCCTGGCTGCTGGGTGGCCCGACGCCGCTCGCGTCGGGTGCCGGCGGTCGGGCCACGCCGTCGAAGGCGGTCGGCCTGGCCGTTGCCGGCCTCCTCGTGGTCGGCGCGGTCGCCGTCCTGATCAGCGTGTTCATGACCGGCGACGCCGGCGCCCGCAGCGTGTGGGGCAGCTGAGCCGCGGCCCGCTGCTCAGTACTCCTTCGCCGAGCGCGCCTCCAGCAGCCTGCGGAACGACTCGACCCGCTCCGGGTCGGCCTCGCCGCGCGCGACCGCTTCGTCGAGCCCGCACTCGGGCTCGTCGGCGCCGTGGGTGCAGCCGCGCGGGCAGTCCTCGGTCATCTCGTCGAGGTCCGGGAACGCCTCGATCAGGTCCTCCGGTCGTACGTGGGCCAGCCCGAAGGACCGGATCCCGGGTGTGTCGATGATCCGGCCGGGCACGCCGTCGAGATCGGGCAGGGCCAGCATGATGGCCGAGGTCGAGGTGTGTCGGCCGCGGCCGGTCACGGCGTTCACGTGCCCGATCTCGCGTCCGGCGTCGGGCACCAGCGCGTTCACCAGGGTCGACTTCCCGACGCCGCTGTGTCCGATCAGCACGCTGGTCCGGCCGGCGAGCCGCTCGCGGAGCTCGGAGAGGTCGCCGCCCCGTCGGGTGACCACCCAGGGCACACCCAGTGACCGATAGGTCACCAACAGTGTCTCCGGGTCGGCGAGGTCGGCCTTGGTCAGGCACAGCAGCGGCCGCATCCCCGCGACGTACGCCGCCACCAGCGCCCGGTCGATCAGCCGCGGCCGAGGCTCCGGGTCGGCCAGCGCCGTCACGACCACGAGCTGGTCGGCGTTCGCCACCAGGACGCGCTCGATCGGGTCGTCGTCGTCGGCGGTGCGGCGGAGAACGGTCGCACGCTCGTGCACCTCGACGATCCTGGCCAGGGTGCCGGTGTCGCCCGACACGTCACCCACGACGCGTACGCGGTCACCGACGACGACGCCTTTGCGCCCCAGCGGTCGGGCCTTCACGGCCCAGGCGGTCACTCCGCCGACCTCCAGCGTGAAGCGTCCGCGGTCCACCGTGGTGACGATGCCGTCCACGGCGTCGTCGTAGCTCGGTCGTTCCTTGGTGCGGGGGCGGGTGTGGCGTCGCGGCCGCTCGTAGTGCTCCTGGTCGTGCTCGCCGTAGCGCCCGCTCACGACCCCACCACACTCACTGCGGCCCCACCGGACCGCTTGGTGACCGTCATCGGGGCTCGAAGAGCCGCGCCCAGACCGCGGGGAAGTCCGGAAAGGTCTTGGCGGTCGCGCCGACGTCGTCCACCACGACACCGGGGACCGCGGACGCCAGGAGCGCGCCGGCGTGCGCCATCCGGTGGTCGGCGTAGCTGTGGAAGGTGCCCGCGTGCAGGCTGGCCGGGCGCAGCTGCAGGCCGTCCGGCAGCTCGGTGACGTCGGCGCCCAGACCGCGCAGCTCGGCGGCGAGACCGGCGAGCCGGTCGGTCTCGTGGCCACGGATGTGCGCGATCCCGCGGAGGTACGACGGACCGTCGGCAAGTGCGCAGACGGCAGCCACCACCGGGGTGAGCTCGCCGACGTCGTGCAGATCGACGTCGATGCCCTCGATCCGCCCAGAGCCGGTGACCGTCAGTCCGCGCTCGTCGCGCTCGACGGTGCATCCGGCCGCGGCCAGGAGGTCACCGATGGCCGCGCCGGCCTGGGTGGTCTCGCCGGGCCAGTCACGCACCGTCACCGCCCCACCGGTCGTCGCGGCCAGGGCCAGGAACGGCGCCGCATTGGACAGGTCCGGCTCGATCAGCTCGTCCACCGGGCGGATCGGCCCCGGCGCCACCCGCCACCGTGCCGGCTCGGTGTCGTCGACGTCGACACCGTGGCGTCGGAGCATGGCGACGGTCATCTCGACGTGGGGCTGTGACGGCATCGACTTGCCGTCGTGGAGGAGGTCCAGCCCGTCGTCGAAGCGAGCACCGCTCAGCAGCAGGGCAGAGACGAACTGGCTCGAGCCCGATGCGTCGACCACGACCCGGCCACCCCGCACTCGGCCCTCGCCGTGGACCGTGAACGGCAGGCGCGCGCCGTCGACCCGCACACCTAGAGCGCGCAGGGCATCGAGCACCTCGCCGACCGGCCGGGTGCGCATGTGGGCGTCGCCGTCGAAGCCGACCATCCCGTCGGCCAGACCGGCGACGGGAGGCACGAAGCGGGTCACCGTGCCGGCCAGCCCGCAGTCGACCGCCCCTCCGCCGACGAGGGCTGACGGCTCGACGGCCCAGTCGTCGCCCGAGGTGACGATCGTGACTCCCAAGGTCGAGAGGGCCTCGGCCATCAGGAGCGTGTCGCGGGACCGCAGGGCGCGACGTACGACGGACGGACCCTCGGCGAGGGCGGCCAGCACCAGCGCCCGGTTGGTCAGCGACTTGCTGCCCGGCAGCGACACCACCGCGCGCACCGGGTCGCGCGCGTACGGCGCCGGCCAGGGCGTCGGCCAAGGCACTGTCGCCGCGGGTGTGCTGGTCACGGGCGCAGCGTACCGAGGCGTCGCGGTGCCGGGCGGGTGCCGGCGGGCGCGAGGTCAGGTCAGGTGTGCCTTGGCGATCCGGGCCTCGCTGTGCGCCTGCTTGGCCAGCTGCCGGGCCTCACGGCGTACGTCGCGCGCGGCTCGCCTGGCCCGCCAGGCGACGCCGGGCTTGCCCTCCGTGTCCACCGCGGCCAGGAGCAGCCCACCCATCATCGAGATGTTCTTGAAGAACTGGATGCGCTGGGCCGCCCGGGCGCCCTTGTCCTTCTCCTCCCAGAACGGGTGGCCGGCGTACGTCGTGGGAGCCAGCGATCCTGCCAGTGCGAGCGCGGAGAGCCTGGGTGCGCGACCGGTCGCCAGGGCGAGCCCGGCCAGCACCTGCACGCCGCCGTTGATGCGGACGAGGGTTGCCGGATCGGTCGGCACGGGCAGCCCGGGAGCGAATCGCTCGGCGAGGGTCGGCACCTGCTCGGTGACCTTCTCCGCCTTGGACACCTTCCCCGACGCGTGCATGAGTGAGTCGATGCCACCCATCACGAACATCGAGGCGAGCATCGGGCGGGCGATCAGTCGGATCACGGTCATGTGTTCTTCTTACCCGATCCAGTGCCGTCCAATGCCCCCCGGGGCTCAGTTTCCGATCGGCACCGAGGCCGTGTTGTCGCCGGGATCGCTGTCCTGGCTGTCGGACGAGCTCACCGTGAAGTTCAGCGAGGCGTCGTCGCTGAACGCGAGTGCCAGGAAGCTCAACGTCGTCGGTGTGCTGTCCACCGAGCAGGTGACCTGGGTCCGGCTGCCGACGCACTCCGAAGGGCTCCAGGCCAGCGCGTGGTCCGCGGTCATGGACAACGTGGCATGGGCCCCGGGGTCGAGCCCGGTCACCTGCACGTCGACCACCGTGCCGAACAGGCTGAACAGCCAGCCGTGGCGGGTGGTCACGCTCAAGGTCAGGTCGCGCCCGCCGATCGTCACCTGCTGCGTCGCGGTCGGGGCCGCCAGGTAGTCGTCGTTGCCGGCCTGGTCCGCGGCGATGCTGCAGCCGCCCAGGGCGACGAACGAGACGGTCGAGCCGGAGACGGTGCACACCTTCGGCGTCGTCGAGGTGAACGTCACCGGCTTGCCCGAGGCGCCGCCCGTGGCGGTCACGGGGTACTTGTCGCCCACCCGCGGCGAGGCCGGCGGGGTGGAGGTGAAGGTGATCGTCTGCGCGACCTTGGGCACCACGACGACCTGCTGCACGCGGGGTGCCGACTCGTAGTCGGCGGCGGCCGCCTGGTCGGCATCGACGATGCAGGTGCCGGCGTGGTTGAAGGTGACCGTCGACCCGGCCAGGGTGCAGGCACTGTGGCTGGTCGCCGCGTCGATCGAGAAGGTCACCTTGTTGCCGGAGGCGCCGCCCGTCGCGGAGACCGGGTACGTCGACCCGAAGGCGGGTGCGCTCGGCGGCTGGGTGGTGAAGGTGATGGTCTGGGTGCCCTTGCCGACCTGGAACTGCTG
>DATBBE010000143.1:0-4887 GCA_036271155.1 Nocardioides sp.
CCGGCTGGTCGGGCCGCACGGCGTACAACCGCGGCCAGGTGCTCTACCGCGTCGCCGAGGTGATGGAGGACCGTCGCTCCCAGTTCGTCGAGGCGCTCCGCCAGGGCGAGGGCCGCACGGCCGCAGCTGCCGGGAGGCTGCTCGACGACGCGATCGACCGCCTGGTCTGGTACGCCGGGTGGGCCGACAAGCTGACCCAGGTGGTCGGCAACGCCAATCCGGTCGCCGGCCCGTTCTTCAACATCTCCACCCCCGAGCCCACCGGGGTCGTCGCGGTGCTCGCCCCGCAGGAGTCCAGCCTGCTCGGGCTCGTCAGCGTCGTCGCCCCGGTCATCGTGTCCGGCAACACCGCGGTGGTGACCGCCTCCGCGCAGCGCCCGTTGCCGGCCGTCACCTTCGCCGAGGTGCTCGCGACCTCCGACGTGCCGGGCGGTGTCGTCAACATCCTCACCGGCTCGCTGGACCGTACGGCGGTCACCCTCGCCTCGCACATGGATGTGAACGCCATCGACCTGACCGGGCTGGCCGGTGACCCGGAGCAGGCCACCGCCCTCGAGGTCGAGGCCGCGGCCAACCTCAAGCGGGTACGCCGCGCACCGGCCGTGGAGCCGGACTGGACCGACGAGCCAGGCCTGGACCGGATGACCGCCGTCCTCGAGACCAAGACCGTGTGGCACCCGATCGGCGTCTGAGCGCCGCCCCGGTCCGAGCTGGCCGGTCCGCTCCGACAGAATGTCGCGGTGCCTTCTCCGGTCGAGCCCCGTGCCGTCCTGGCGCGCGTCGTGGTGCTCGCCGGCCCCTCGGGCGTGGGGAAGTCCAGGCTGTCGGCGCTCACCGGCCTGCCGGTGCTGCGGCTCGATGACTTCTACCGCGCCGGGGACGACCCGGCGCTGCCCCGCATCGCCCACGGCGCCAACACCGGACTGGTCGACTGGGACGACCCGGGCTCCTGGCACCATGACGCCGCGGTGCGCGCGATCTGCGAGCTGGCCGACACCGGGGGGACCGTCGCCCCGGTCTACGACATCGCCCGGAACGGCCCCTCGGGCACGCACGAGGTCGACCTGGGCGGGGCTCGGCTGTTCGTCGCGGAGGGCATCTTCGCCCAGGAGGTCGTGGCCGCCTGCCGCACCCACGACGTGCTCGCCGCCGCACTCTGCCTACGGCAGCATCCGCTGGTGACGTTCTGGAGGCGGCTCACCCGCGACCTGCGCGAGCATCGCAAACCGCCCCTGGTGCTGGTCCGCCGCGGCTGGGCGCTGATGCGCGACCAGCGCCGCGTGATCGCCGACGCCGCCGCCCGCGGGTGCGAGGTGGTCTCGGTCTCCGACGCACTCGACCGCATCCGAAGCCTGTCCTGACCAGACGCTCGACGTCACCCCTCGATCGGTTCCGTCAGCCGGCGCCCAGGGCGGCGTAGCCCGGCTTGACGATCTCCTCGATGATCGAGAGGCGTTCGTCGAAGGGCAGGAAGGCCGACTTCATGGCGTTGATCGTGAACCAGCGCAGCCGAGCCAGGTCGTAGCCGAACGCGTCGACCAGCGCGGCCAGCTCGCTGGTCATGGACGTCCGGCTCATCAGGCGGTTGTCGGTGTTGACCGTGACCCGGAACCTCAGGTCGGTGAGCAGGCCGATCGGGTGCTCCGCGATCGACGGTGCGGCACCCGTCTGCACGTTGGAGGCCGGCGCGAGCTCGAGGGGGATCCGCTTGTCCCGGACGTACGCCGCGAGGCGGCCGAGGTGGGCCTGCCCGTCGTCGTCCACCGTGATGTCGTCGACGATCCGGACGCCGTGGCCGAGCCGGTCCGCTCCGCACCACTGGATCGCCTCCCAGATGGAAGGGAGCCCGAACGCCTCGCCGGCGTGGATCGTGAAGTGGGAGTTCTGACGCTGGAGGTACTCGAACGCGTCGAGGTGACGGGTCGGCGGGAAGCCTGCCTCGGCGCCGGCGATGTCGAAGCCGACCACTCCCGCGTCGCGCCACGCGACGGCGAGCTCGGCGATCTCTCGCGAGCGTGCCTGGTGGCGCATCGCGGTCAGCAGCTGACGGACCACGATCGGACGCCTCGCCGACCCGGCTCCGCCGGCCTCCTGGGCGTCGACCATGCCGGCCTCGAAGCCCGACCGCACCGCGCCGACCACCTCGTCGAGACTGAGGCCCCCGCTCACGTGCTGCTCGGGGGCATAGCGCACCTCGGCGTAGACGACACCGTCGGCCGCGAGGTCGGCCACGCACTCTCGCGCGACCCGTTCGAGCGCCTCCGCGGTCTGCATCACCGCCACGGTGTGGTCGAAGGTCTCCAGGTAGCGCACCAGCGAGCCCGAGTCGGCCGACTCGGCGAACCAGCGACCGAGTGACTCCGCGTCGCCGGCGGGGAGCGGATGGCCCACCTCGTCTGCCAGCTCGAGGACCGTCTCGGGACGGAGCCCGCCGTCGAGATGGTCATGAAGCAACACCTTGGGTGCTCCGTGGATCTCGTCGCGGGTAGGTTCGGGCATAGCCCCAGCCTGTCAGATAGGAGCCCACATGCGCGTCCTCGACGACCTCGACGAGCTGCCCCGGATGGCCGGTGCGGAGCTCGGCACCAGCGACTGGCTCGAGATCGACCAGGACCGCGTGAACCGCTTCGCCGACGCGACCGGCGACCACCAGTGGATCCATGTCGACGTGGAGCGCGCGGCGGCCGGTCCGTTCGGCGGCACGATCGCGCACGGCTATCTGACGCTGTCCCTGCTGCCCTACCTCGGCTCCCAGGTGTTCTCACTGGAGACGCCCGGGGCGAAGCTCAACTACGGCGTCAACAAGGTGCGCTTCCCCAGTCCGGTGCGCGTCGGCTCACGGATCCGCAGCCACGTCGTGATGGGCGAGGTGACCGCCCTGCCGGCCGGCACGCAGCTGACGCTGCGTCACACGATCGAGATCGAGGGCCAGGACAAGCCCGCCTGCGTCGCGGAGACGGTCGTCCTCCTCATCACGAGCTGACCATCGCTGCTCAACCAGCGGCGATGCGTTCGATCACCAGCGGCTGGGAGGTGTACGCCGAGGCCGCATCGACGTCGAACCCTCCTTCGAGCGCCTCGAGCGCCCGGGGGAACCGCTCCGCGTCGTCGGTGAGCAGCGTGAACAGCGCCTGACCCTCCGCGACCCCATCTCCCGGCCGGGCGTGCCAGACCACCCCGGCACCGGCCTGGACCGCGTCCTCCTTGCGCGCCCGCCCGGCACCCAGCCGCCAGGCCGCGAGCCCGACGGCCATCGCGTCGAGCCGGGTGAGAGTGCCTGAGGACGGCGCCGCCACGACGTGCGTCTCGCGGGCCGTCGGCAGGGGTGCGGACGGGTCGCCCCCCTGCGCCGCGACCATGGCTCGCCATACGTCCATCGCCGAGCCGTCGGCCAGCTTGTCGGCCGGGTCGACGTCGCCGCGGCCCGCGCCGGCGAGCATCTCGCGGGCCAGCGCCAACGTCAGCTCGACCACGTCGGCAGGCCCGCCCCCGGCGAGCACGTCGACGGACTCGGCCACCTCGACGGCGTTGCCTGCGCTCAGCCCGAGCGGGGTGGACATGTCGGTGAGCAGGGCGACCGTGTGCACTCCTGCGTCCTGCCCGAGGGCCACCATGGTGGAGGCCAGCTCGCGTGCCTCGTCGACCGTGCGCATGAAGGCGCCGGTGCCGACCTTGACGTCGAGCACCAGCGACCCGGTGCCCTCGGCGATCTTCTTGGACATGATCGAGGAGGCGATCAACGGGATGGCCGGCACGGTGCCGGTCACGTCGCGCAGCGCGTAGAGCTTCTTGTCCGCCGGCGCCAGGCCGTCACCCGCCGCGCACACGACCGCCCCGACCGACTCGAGCTGGGCGAGCATGTCGTCGTTGGACAGGGTGGCTCGCCAGCCCGGGATCGACTCGAGCTTGTCCAGCGTGCCGCCGGTATGCCCGAGCCCGCGACCGCTCAGCTGGGGTACGGCGACCCCGCAGGCGGCCACCAGCGGCGCCAGCGGGAGCGTGACCTTGTCACCCACCCCGCCCGTCGAGTGCTTGTCCGAGGTCGGACGAGACAGCGACGAGAAGTCCATCCGGTCCCCCGAGGCGATCATCGCGTTCGTCCACCGGGTGATCTCGCGCCGGCTCATGCCGTTGAGCAGGATCGCCATCGCCAGCGCGGACATCTGCTCGTCGGCGACGACCCCGCGGGTGTAGGCATCGACCACCCAGTCGATCTGGGTGTCGCTCAGCTCGTGCCGGTCACGCTTGGCACCGATCACCTCGACCGCGTCGTGCCCCTTGTCAGCCGCCATCGCCGGCCCCCTCGATCCGGGCGAGATCCTCGGGTCCGAACGCGTCCGGCAGCACCTCGTCCATCCGGCGCACACCGCTCGGCGTCAGCACCTCGAGGTCCGCGCCGCCGTTCTCCCACAGCAGCTGCCGACACCGGCCGCACGGCATGATCAGGTCGCCCTGGCCGTTGACGCACACGACATGGGTCAGCCTCCCGCCGCCCGTGGCGTGCAGCGAGCTGACGACGCCGCACTCGGCGCACAGCACCACGCCGTACGCCGCATTCTCGACGTTGCAGCCGACGACCACGCGACCGTCGTCGACGGTCGCCGCCGCCCCCACCGGGTAGTGCGAGTACGGCGCGTAGGCACGCTGCGAGACGGCGACGGCCTCGGCCCGGAGGGCGTCCCAGTCGAAGGAGTCCCCCACCATCAGTCCTTCACGTACGGCTCGCCGTCGGCCGCCGGAGCGCGGACCTTCCCGACGAGCCCGGCCACCGCGAAGATCGTGGCGAGGTAGGGCAGCATCGCGACGAAGTCCGACGGGATGCCGGGCACGTTGATCGACAGGGTCGTCTGCATCGCGGTCGCGAAGCCGAACAGCAGCGCGGCTCCC
>DATBBE010000144.1:0-11780 GCA_036271155.1 Nocardioides sp.
CGGCCGCCATCATCACGACGATCTCGTCGACCATCGGATGGGCCTGGAAGGCGGCCATGGTGTGCTCGAGGATCGTCTTGCCGGCGATCTTGATCAGCTGCTTAGGGATGTCCAGGCCCACCCGCGTGCCGACGCCACCGGCCAGGAGCACCGCGACCCGAGGGACGCCGGCACCCTCGCTCACGAGGGTGACCTCCGGAGTCGGCCGACGGCCCGGCGGGCAAGCTCGGAGACGCCGTGCGACCGCTCGGCGGCCACCTTGCGCACTTCGTCACGCGCCCGGCGGGCGGCCCTGCGCTTCTCCCGGCGGGCGAAGGCACCCGTGCGGGTGCGGGCGACGTCGAAGCACTCGTCGTAGTAGGCGCTCAGCTCGGACCGCAGCGCGTCGAGGGTGGCCCGGCTCTCGGCCTGGGCCTCCGGGTCACTGCCGACCAGCCCGCCGTAGGTGTCGTAGGTGCGGGTGGCGAGGTCGAGCACGTGGGCCGGCAGCTCCAGCTCGTCCCAGCCGGCGGTCGAGCGGTGGAGCGTCGGATCGACCAGGTCGCCGGCCCCCGAGATCTGCTCGGCGGTGGCCCGGTCGAACAGGTCCATCGCGATCGTGGCGTCGGCCTGGCTCATGGCGGATCGCCAGTCGGCGAGGAGGTCGTCGTAGCGGATGGTGGCGCGCGGGAGGTCGCGCGTGCGCACCTCGATGCCGAGCATCGTCGTCATCCATCCGACGACGCGGGTCGTGTTGCTCGTGCGGGTGCCGTAGGCGATCTCGCGCGAGCGCATCACCTCGGCCGGGTGTCGCAGCATCGTCGCGACGTGGACGTCGGCGCCCACCTTCGCGGCGGCCGCGCGGTGGAGCTCGAAGAACCATGCCAACCGGGGGTCCTTGACCACGATCCGGTCGCTCTCGGCGAACTGCAGGTCGAGCCACTCGACCAGCGGGCCGAGGGCCCTCTCGTCGGCGGCGAGCGCGTCGGTGAGGTCCCATGCCTCGGGTCGGCCGTCCTCGACCACGACGTCGACCGAGGACAGGAGGTCGTTGTGGTAGTCGACGAGCCAGCGCGGCTCTCCGAAGCCCCGGGGGTTGGACCGGTTGGCGCTGACCTCGGGCTTCGGGATGTGTACGCCGAGGCGCCCGGTGAGCCCGGTGAAGAGGCTGGTGCCGCTGCGACCGGAGCCCGCGACGACCAGCATCTGCCTGCGGCCGGGCTGCGCCGAGGTCTCGTCCTGCATGAGGGGAACTCTGTCACATCGCCAGGCGTGCGGCGGCGTCGGCGAGGCGGGGGAGCCGGCGGCGTGCCCTAGACTTCCGGCGGCCCGGAGGCGAGTGGAGGGATCGGCATGGTGACGCAGCCCGAGCTGCTCCCTGACCGCGCTGTCCTGGTGCACATCGGGCCGTACAAGACCGGCACGACCGCCATCCAGACCAGCCTGCACGAGCACCGTAAAGAGCTGCGCGCGCACGCCGTGACCTACCCCGGTGACTACCACCGGCAGATGCGCCCGAGCTGGGCGCTGCTGGGCCGCAGCCGGGTCGGCGAGCCCGCCGTCCCCGAGCGTGAGTGGGACGCGATGGTCGCCGAGGTGCGGGCCGCGCAGGGCCGCGTCGTGATCAGCAGCGAGGACTTCGCCTCAGCCCGCCCTCATCATGCGCAGCGGCTCGTGGACGAGCTCGGTCCGGACCGGGTGCACGTGCTGATCGTCGCCCGCCGCCTCGACAAGCTGCTGCCGTCCGCATGGCAGGAGCGAGTGAAGTCGGTCAACGAGACCCGCACGTACGACGCGTGGCTGCGCGAGGTGCTCAGCGTCGAGCGCGCGAGCGACGCGGCGCGCACCTTCTGGCACAACCACGGCCTGAAGACGCTGGTCGAGAGATGGCGCGCAGTCCTGCCTGCGGACCGCGTGCTCGTCCTCGTCAACGACGAGGAAGACCGGCGTCTCCAGGCGGCGACGTTCGAGCAACTCCTCGGGCTTCCCGACGGTGCGCTGACGCCAGGTGCGCTTGCGAACACCTCACTGTCGATGGAGCGCATCGAGCTCTGTCGCCAGGTGAACCTCGCTGTCGAGGCGCGCGGCTGGGTCGGGTCGCGCACGCTGAACACACCTCGCAGGGCCATGCTCACCGGCCTCCGGTCGGCTCCGCTGCGGGACTTCGAGTCACGCATCCCGGCGCTGCCGTCGTGGACCGGCCCCCGGCTCGTCGAGCTCAGCGACGAGCGCGCGCGGACGGTCGCGGGCTCCGGCGTACGCGTGATCGGCGACCCCGACCTGCTCCGCTACACCCCCGATCCCGATGCCCCCGACCTGAGCGAGCCGCCCTCGGTGCTGCCGACGGAGGCCGCCGCCAACGCCATCGAGCATGCCCTGGCGGGGATGCTGCGTCGCCAAGAGCGCCAAGAGCGCCAGGGGCGTCAGGAACGCCGGGCTCGGCCGCGCGCGGTCGCCGCCTCGCCGTCACCGCCGGTCGATCCGCTGACCCGGGTGACCAGCCGGGCGATGCTGCGCGAGGTGGCTCGCCGTCAGCGCGCCCGCCTGCGCCGTGGGGGCACCAGCGGCCGCACGGGACGCGGTGACCCGCGTGACCGGAGCGACCCGTGAGCCCGGAGCCGTTGCCGCCGGGCGCGGTGCTGCTCCACATCGGGCCCTACAAGACCGGCACGACCGCGATCCAACGGTCGCTGCACCAGCACCGCGCCGACCTCGCACAGCACGGCGTCCTCTATCCCGGGTCCAGCCCGAGGCAGCGCAAGGCCAGCTGGGCGGCGGTGGGCCGCTCACCGCGCGGCGCCGAGCCGGTCGCGATGGAGGCCTGGCGCCGGATGCTGCGTGAGGTCGAGGAGGCCGGTGCCCAGCGGGTGGTGGTGAGCTCGGAGGACTTCACCAGCGCTCCTCCGGAGGCCGTGCGCTCGATCGTCGAGGATCTCGGGGGAGACCGCGTCCACGTCGTGATGGTGATCCGTCCGCTCGACCGGCTGCTGCCGTCGTCGTGGCAGCAGCGCGTCAAGTCGGCTCGCGAGACCCTCACCCTCGACGAGTGGCTCCGCGAGGTTCTCGAGAGCCCGGGCGGCTGGAAGGGCCCGACGTTCTGGAAGAACCAAGGCGTCGACAACCTCGTCGAGCGGTACGCCGTCGTGGTGCCGCGAGACCGGATCACGATCATCGTCTCCGACGAGTCCGACCGCACCCAGCAGATGCGCACGTTCGAGTCGCTCCTCGGTCTGCCGACGGGCCTGCTGACGCCGGGTGAGCATGAGAACACCTCGCTCTCGCTGGATCGCACCGAGCTCCTCCGACGGGTCAACCTGCTGGCCGACGAGCGTGGCTGGAGCGAGTCCTCCCGCCGAGCCCTGATCCACGGGGGCATGCTGGGCGACCTGCGACGTACGCCGCCACAGCCGGGTGAGCGGCTGATCCCCGGCCTGCCTGCCTGGGCGGTCGACCGCGTGGCCGAGCTGGGCCACGAGCGCGCCGACCAGGTCCGGGCCTCCGGGTGCCACGTGGTCGGCGACCCCGCCTGGCTGGACGCGCCTCCTCGAGCCGCCGACGCGGCGGATCTGCCCGAGCAGGTCTCGCTGACCCTGGCCGCGGCCGCGGTGGCGGGCGTGGTCGACGCCGTGCTCCGCCGTGAGAGCCCCGACCGAAAGGCTCCCTGACCGAGAGTCGGCGTCTATCGCCGAGTCGTCATCTGACGACTCGGTGCGTGTGGGCTGCCTCTTTGCGCCGACTCGGCGCGTGGCACGGGCGGTGCGGCACGTCAACGTCGCCCACGTCACACCCCTGATCGGTACGCCGGTGGGTGCTGCCCGACGTACATTTGAGGTGTTCTCACACCGTGCGGTACCCACACCGGCCCTCACCCGAGGGTGGTCGGCGGGACCTGAACGTCGAGGAAGCCAGATGTCCCCACTCAGGGTGGGCGTGATCGGTGCCGGCCGTGTCGGCGCCGTGCTCGCCGCCGCGTTGCGCCAGCGTGGTCACGTCATCGTCTCCGTCGCCGGAGAGTCAGACGCATCCCAGCGGCGGGCGGCGGCACTGCTGCCCGGCGTCCCGATCGCCAAGCCGACGGCCGTGGCCCGGGGCTGCGACGTGCTGCTGCTGACCGTCCCCGACGACATGCTCGACAACGTCGTGACCCAGCTGTCGGCGAGCGGCGCCGTCCGGCCCGGGCAGTACGTCGTCCACACCAGCGGCAGCCACGGGCTGCGGGTGCTCGAGCCGGCGACGCGCCTCGGTGCCCGTCCGGTGGCGCTGCACCCCGCGATGACCTTCTCCGGCACCGTTCGCGACCTCGACCGTCTCGCCGACTGCGTCTTCGGCGTGACCGCCGGCCCTGACGAGCGGGCCTGGGCGGCGGAGGTCGTCGCCGACCTCGGCGGCTCGGTGATGTGGGTGCCCGAGGAGCTGCGCAGCCTCTACCACGCGGGTCTGGCCCACGGCGCCAACCATCTGGTCACCCTGGTCACCCAGGCCATGGAGCTGCTGAGCGCGGCGGGCGCCGACGACCCGGCGGCCATCCTGCGGCCCCTGCTGGAGGCGGCGCTCGACAACGCGCTCGCCGAGGGCGACAGCGCGTTGACCGGGCCGATCGTGCGGGGCGACGTGAACACCGTGCGGGCCCACCTCGCCGAGATCGCCCGCACCGCGCCCGACACGCTCCCGTCGTACGTCGCCCTGGCCCGCGCCACGCTCGACCGCGTCGTCACCGACGGCCGGGTGCTGCCGATCCGCGCCTCCGCGATCCGGCGTGCGCTCGACGCGGCCGTCCGCCCGACGACGTCTGACGCCGTCCGGCGTACGCCGCTGCGGTGAGCCGGGCTCCCACGCTCGCGTCCACGCGCGACGAGCTCTCAGCGACCCTGGCCCCACACCGGCGAGCAGGCTCGACCGTCGGCGTGGTGACCACCATGGGTGCCCTGCACGACGGGCACGCGAGCCTGTTCCGCGCTGCTCGCGAGCGGGTCGGCGAGGGGCCTGTGGTCGCCACCGTCTTCGTGAACCCCTTGCAGTTCGGCGTCGGCGAGGACCTCGACCGTTACCCGCGCACCCTCGGGGCCGATCTCGAGATCTGCGAGCGCGAGGGCGTGGACGTCGTCTTCGCACCGGGCGTCGAGGAGGTCTACCCCGGCGGCGACCCGGACGTGACGGTGGAGCCGGGGCCGCTCGGCGACGAGCTCGAGGGAGCCTCACGGCCAGGTCACTTCCGCGGCGTCCTGACCGTCGTGGCCAAGCTGTTCGGGCTGGTCCGGCCCGACGTGGCGGTGTTCGGTGAGAAGGACTACCAGCAGCTGGTGCTGATCCGGCAGCTGAGCCGCGACCTGTGCCTGGGGGTCGACGTCGTCGGCGCCGAGACCGTGCGTGAGCCCGACGGGCTCGCCCTGTCCAGCCGCAACCGCTACCTCGATCCCGACGAGCGGCGCCGGGCCGTCGTCCTCAGCCAGGCCCTGCGCGCGGCGCAGGACCGTGCGGCGTACGGCCTGCCGGCGGCTCGCTGGGCCGCCATGTGCGTCCTCGACGAGGTGCCCGAGAGTGAGCTCGACCTCGACTACCTCGAGATCCGCACGCCGGAGCTCGCCACCGTCGCCGAGCCCCACCCCCTCCAGCCGACGCCGGCCCGCATCCTGGTGGCCGCGCGGGTCGGCTCGACCCGGCTGATCGACAACCTCCCGTTGGTGCTGGGCGGAGCGACCCTTCCCGCCACCCACGTCACCCCGGTCAGTCAGTAGCCTCCTGTCGTGACGGTACGTCGAGTGGTCGGCCGGCTCACGGCGCCCCAGCCGGGCTGGTCGGTGAGTGCCGACGTGGTGGTGATCGGCTCGGGCATCGCGGGTCTCACCGCGGCCCTGCGCCTGCGCGGTCTGGGCGGCCGGGTCGGCAGGGTGCTCGTGGTCACCAAGGACGTCCTCGACGCGGGCTCGACCCAGTGGGCCCAGGGCGGCATCGCGGCGGCGCTCGGCCCTGGCGACACCCCCGCCCAGCACGAGCACGACACCCTGGTGGCCGGGGCGGGAGCCTGCGATGCGGAGGCCGTGCGGGCGCTGGTCACCGAGGGTCCGGACGCCGTACGCGAGCTGATCGCGCTGGGTGCGAACTTCGACCTCCACCCCGACGGGGAGCTGAGCCTGACCCGCGAGGGCGGTCACCACCGCGACCGGATCGCGCACGCCGGTGGCGACGCGACCGGTGCGGAGATCCAGCGGGCCCTGATCGCCGCGGTGGCCCGGGCGCCCGAGATCGAGGTCGTGGAGCACGCACTGGCCGTCGACCTCCAGCTCGGTCAGGACGGTGGCGTCGCAGGCGTCACCCTCCACGTGATGGGCGAGGGGCAGCACGACGGGGTCGGTGCGGTCCGGTGCCGGGCCGTGGTCCTGGCCAGTGGTGGGCTCGGCCAGGTGTTCTCGCAGACCACCAACCCGGCCGTCGCGACCGGAGACGGCATGGCGCTGGCCTATCGCGCTGGCGCGGTGCTGCGCGACCTGGAGTTCGTGCAGTTCCACCCGACGGTGATGTGGCTCGGGCCCGACTCGCGCGGCCAGCAGCCGCTGATCTCCGAGGCGGTGCGCGGTGAGGGCGCGTTCCTCGTCGACTGGGAGGGACGCCGGTTCATGCAGGGGGTGCACGAGCTCGCAGACCTCGCCCCTCGCGACGTCGTCGCCAAGGCGATCACCCGCCGGATGATCGACACCGGTCACCCCCACATGTGGCTCGACGCCCGCCATCTGGGGCTGGAGTTCTGGGAGAGGCGGTTCCCCACCATCCTGGCCACCTGCCGTCGACACGGGGTCGACCCCGTCACCGAGCTGATTCCCGTGGCCCCGGCGTGCCACTACGCCTCGGGCGGGGTGGCGACCGACGTCTGGGGTCGGAGCACGCTCCCCGGGCTGTACGCGACCGGCGAGGTCGCCTGCTCCGGGGTGCACGGCGCCAACCGACTCGCCTCCAACTCCCTGCTGGAGGGGCTGGTCTTCTCCCGTCGCATCGCCGAGATCCTGCCGGGCGAGCTGCGGCCCTGGCTCGACCCCGTGGTCGACGAGCGCGAGACCGGGTTGGTGGACGGGTCCGCCCGCCGCCCGCTGCAGGAGGAGATGACCGCCCGGGTCGGCGTGCTGCGCTCCGCCGGCGGGCTCCGCGCCGGCCTCGACGCCCTGACCGCGCTGGCCGACGCGGCCGCGTCCACCGTCGACCAGGACGCCTGGGAGTCCACCAACCTGGTCACGGTCAGCTCGCTCCTCGCCGAGGCCGCGCTGCTCCGCGAGGAGACCCGTGGCTCCCACTGGCGCGAGGACTTCCCCGAGCGCGACGACGTCGAGCAGTCCGGTCATCACGACTGGTGGCTGGCCGACGGCGTCGCGCGGCACGAGTTCCGCCCCGCAGCCCCCACCGACGCGACGATCGAGGTGCCCGCATGATCGCCCGCACGCCGTACGGCGACCTCCCGCGCACCCTGCTCGAGGAGCTCGCCGAAGCGGGTCTCGACCCGCGTGCGGTCTACGAGATGGTCGTCTCGGCCTTCGACGAGGACCTGCCCGACGGCTCTCGCGACGTGACGAGCAGCGCCATGCCGCCGATGGGTCACGGCACCGGTGACCTCGCGGCTCGCGAGGCCGGAGTCGTGGCCGGCCTCGGTGTGGCCGAGCTGGGTTTCCGCTACGCCCTCGGATCCGAGCTCGAGGTGGGCCTCCGCCTCGGCGACGGCAGCCGCGTCCGCGCGGGCGATGTCGTGATGACCGTCGCCGGGCCACTCCAGGATCTCCTCACCGCCGAGCGCACGGCCCTGAACTTCGCCTCCCATCTGTCCGGCGTCGCGACCGCCACCTCCCACTGGGTCGCCGCGCTCGAGGGCACCGGCGCGCGGGTGCTGGACACCCGCAAGACCCTGCCGACGTTCCGTGCGCTCCAGAAGTACGCCGTGCGCTGCGGCGGTGGCGTGAACCACCGGTTCAGCCTGTCCGACCGGGCGATGGTCAAGGACAACCATGTGATCGCGGCCGGTGGTGTGGTGCCGGCGTACGAGCTGGTGCGCGCAGCCAACCCGACGCTGCGCGTCGAGGTCGAGGTCACCGACCTCGACCAGCTCACCGCTCTGCTCGAGGCCGGGTGCACCGAGATCCTGCTCGACAACATGGACACCGCCACCATGGCCGAGGCGGTGCGCCTCACCGAGGGTCGCGCCACGCTGGAAGCCTCCGGCGGCCTGACCCTCGACCGGGCGCGCGAGGTGGCAGAGACCGGAGTCGACCTCATCTCGGTCGGGGCGCTCACGCACTCGGTCAAGGTCTTCGACCTGGGGCTCGACCTCCGGTGACCGGCCCCGAGCGACTGCTCGCCGCCGACATCGGCAACAGCCACACGGTGCTCGGGCTCATCTGCGACGGTGAAGTGTCGGCCGACTGGCGGGTGGCCACCGTCGAGGGCCGCACCGCCGACGAGTGGGCCGTGCTCCTGCGCGGACTGATCGGCGAGCGCCAGCGCGAGATCGACGGCATCGTGGTCTGCGCGACCGTCCCGTCGGTGCTCCTGGAGTGGCGCACGATGCTCACCGGACACTTCGGGGCGCTGCCGAGCGTGGTGGTCGAGCCCGGGGTGCGCACCGGCATCCCGGTGCTCACCGACAACCCGCGGGAGGTGGGCACCGACCGCATCGTCAACGCCCTGGCTGCCGCCACGCGGTACGGCGGGCCCGCTGTGGTGGTCGACTTCGGAGGGACGGCCACCACCTTCGACGTGGTGAATTCGCAGGGACAGTACATCGGCGGTGCCATATCCCCGGGGATCGAGATATCCCTGGAGGCGCTGGAGCGGCGGGGTGCGCAATTGCGGATGGTCGAATTGCGCCGCCCACGTTCGGTCATCGCTCGCAACACCGTCGAGGCGCTGCAGTCGGGAATGGTCTTCGGCGTTGCCAGCCTGGTCGACGGAATTGTCGCCCGGATGATCACCGAGCTCGACGTAGGGGAGTCCCCCACTTCCGTCGTCGCGACCGGATATCTAGCACCCCTCGTGTACGACGAATGCCGGTGCTTCACCGCGCACGACCCGTGGCTCACCCTGCGTGGCCTCGAGCTGGTCTACCTGCGCAACCGCTGATCAGTCTCTTCATCTGTCGATAACACCGCCTAACCGGACTTCACGGGTGCGTCGGTTTGTGTGACGTTGCGCAAGACCAGTAGGTTTTGCAACGGACTCCGGGTATCCATCGATATCTTCGGCACGTCACCTGTGAAAGGACACCACGAACATGGCACAGAAAGTGCACATCACCCTCGAGGACGACCTCGACGGCGGTGACGCCAACGAGACCGTCGCTTTCGGTCTCGACGGCCGCAGCTACGAGATCGACCTGAACGACAAGAACGCGAAGGCATTGCGCAACGCCCTCGCCAAGTACGTCGGCGCGGCACGTCGCGCGGGCGGCCGCACCGCGGGAGCCAAGCGGCGCACCCAGGTCGGCACCAGCGCTCGCGAGATCCGCGACTGGGCACGCTCCAACGGACACAAGGTCCCCGACCGTGGCCGCATCCCCTCCGATGTCCGAGAGGCCTTCGAAGCCGCTCACTGATCGTTGACCCGCGGGTTTTGACCGTTGAGCCGCGGGTTTTGACCATGCAGATGGTCAGAACCCGCGGCTCGTTCGTCACAGGGCGCGGCTCAACGGTCAAAACCCGCGGGTCAACAGTTTCGCTCTCAGCGGACGACGGGTGTGGGAGCGTGGGAACACGTAGGCTGGAGGACCAGTTGGATGAGGTGACGCCCGCCGCCCGTGGAGGGCGTCCCCTGGTTTCCGCGTTGAGGAGCGATTCGCATGTTCGAGCGGTTCACTGACCGAGCCCGCCGGGTGGTTGTGCTGGCCCAGGAAGAGGCCCGCATGCTCTCCCACAACTACATCGGCACCGAGCACATCCTGCTCGGGCTGATCCACGAGGGCGAGGGCGTCGCCGCCAAGGCCTTGGAGAGCCTCGACATCTCCCTGGAGGCCGTACGCGCCCAGGTCGAGGAGATCATCGGCCAGGGTCAGCAGGCCCCGAGCGGCCACATCCCGTTCACCCCGCGCGCCAAGAAGGTCCTCGAGCTGTCGCTGCGCGAGGCGCTCCAGCTCGGCCACTCCTACATCGGCACCGAGCACATCCTGCTCGGCCTGATCCGCGAGGGCGAGGGCGTCGCAGCGCAGGTGCTGCAGAAGCTCGGCGCCGACCTGAACCGCGTGCGGCAGCAGGTCATCCAGCTGCTGTCGGGGTTCCAGGGCAAGGAGCAGTCCGGGGCGCAGGCGGCGACCGCCGGCGCACCCGCGGACACGCCGTCGTCCTCCTTGGTGCTCGACCAGTTCGGACGCAACCTGACCCAGGACGCCCGCGAGTCCAAGCTCGACCCCGTGATCGGACGCGAGTCCGAGATCGAGCGGGTCATGCAGATCCTCAGCCGGCGTACGAAGAACAACCCGGTGCTGATCGGCGAGCCGGGCGTCGGCAAGACCACCATCGTCGAGGGCCTGGCCCAGGACATCGTCCGCGGCAACGTCCCCGAGACGCTCAAGGACAAGCAGATCTACACCCTCGACCTCGGAGCCCTGGTCGCCGGGTCGCGCTACCGCGGTGACTTCGAGGAGCGCCTGAAGAAGGTGCTCAAGGAGATCCGCACGCGTGGCGACATCGTGCTGTTCATCGACGAGATCCACACCCTCGTCGGCGCCGGCGCGGCCGAAGGCGCGATCGACGCGGCGAGCATCCTCAAGCCGATGCTGGCCCGCGGTGAGCTCCAGACCATCGGCGCGACCACTCTCGACGAGTACCGGAAATACCTCGAGAAGGACGCCGCGCTGGAGCGTCGCTTCCAGCCGATCCAGGTGGCGGAGCCGTCCATCGCCCACACGATCGAGATGCTCAAGGGGCTGCGCGACCGCTACGAGGCCCACCACCGCGTGACCATCACCGACGAGGCGCTGGTCTCCGCCGCGACCCTCGCCGACCGCTACATCTCCGACCGGTTCCTGCCCGACAAGGCGATCGACCTCATCGACGAGGCGGGCTCGCGCCTGCGCATCCGCCGGATGACCGCGCCCGCCGACCTTCGCGAGTACGACGACAAGATCGGCGAGGTGCGGGCCCGCAAGGAGGCCGCGATCGACGGCCAGGACTTCGAGGCTGCGGCCAAGCTCCGCGACGAGGAGAAGCAGCTGACCGCGAAGAAGGTCGAGCGCGAGAAGCAGTGGCGCTCCGGTGACCTCGACGAGGTCGCGGAGGTCGACGAGGAGCTGATCGCCGAGGTGCTCGCCGTCGCGACCGGCATCCCGATCGTGAAGCTGTCCGAGGAGGAGTCCACGAGACTGCTCAAGATGGAGGACGAGCTCCACCGGCGGGTCATCGGCCAGGAGGAGGCCGTCAAGGCTCTCAGCCGCGCCATTCGGCGTACCCGCGCCGGTCTGAAGGACCCCAAGCGGCCCGGCGGCTCGTTCATCTTCGCCGGCCCGTCCGGTGTCGGTAAGACGTGGCTGTCCAAGACGCTTGCCGAGTTCCTCTTCGGCGACGAGGACGCGCTGATCCAGCTCGACATGTCGGAGTTCAGCGAGAAGCACACCGTCTCGCGGCTGTTCGGATCGCCTCCGGGCTACGTCGGCTACGAGGAGGGCGGCCAGCTCACCGAGAAGGTGCGCCGCAAGCCGTTCAGCGTGGTGCTCTTCGACGAGGTCGAGAAGGCCCACCCCGACATCTTCAACAGCCTGTTGCAGATCCTGGAGGAAGGTCGCCTGACCGACTCCCAGGGCCGGGTCGTGGACTTCAAGAACACCGTGATCATCA
>DATBBE010000145.1:0-9527 GCA_036271155.1 Nocardioides sp.
GACCAGATCCTGGTCGACCGGGCCTTCATCGCCGAACGCCGGTCCAGTGCGGCCGAGCTGTGCACGATCGACGACCTCCCCAGCCCGGCGCCCCACGTCGTCGCGAACGCACTGGCCGCGGCTGCCCTGGCCCGGGCCCACGGCGTCCCACAGTCCGCCGTACGCGACGGCCTGCGCGGCTTCCGCTTCGACGGCCACCGCATCGCCGTGGTGGCCGACGTGGGGGCGGTGACCTACGTCGACGACTCGAAGGCCACCAACCCCCATGCGGCCAGGTCGTCGCTGCTCGGCTACGAGTCGGTGGTGTGGATCGCCGGCGGCCTCGCCAAGGGTGCCCACTTCGACGACCTCGTCGTGGCGACCCGCGACCGGCTGCGCGCCGCGGTCCTGCTCGGTCGCGACCGCGACGCCATCGCGCAGGCCCTCGCGCGACACGCGCCGGATGTCCCGGTCATCACCGTCGACGCCGACGAGACTGGCGGTGGACATGCCGCCATGGAACGCGCGGTCGTGGCCGCACGGGACCTCGCCCAGCCGGGCGACACCGTCCTGCTGGCCCCGGGATGCGCCTCGATGGACATGTTCACCAGCTACGCCGACCGGGGCGACGCGTTCGCCGCCGCGGTACGCCGACTGACCTGACCGCAGGGCGCCGACGCAGAGGGGACCTTCGAGGACCGATGGCCATCGTCAGCCCGCTGCGACGCTCGCCCCGTCGCCGTCCCGCCGCCAGCTCCACCAGCCGCCCTGGCGTGTCCTCGTGGCTCGCCGCACTCCAGGACGCCCTCGCCCGCCCGCTCACGTCGTACTACCTGCTGTTGGGCGCGTCCGCGCTGCTGCTGACCATCGGCCTGATCATGGTCTTCAGCGCCTCGAGCGTGTACTCCTTCGAGAACTACGACCACAACTCCTACGCCGTCGTCGTCAAGCAGCTCATCTGGGTCGCGATCGGCCTGCCGTGTGCCTGGGTCGCCGGCCATCTGCCCCAGCGCTGGGTCCGGCGACTGGCCTGGCCGGGCTACTTCACCTCGCTCGGGCTGCTGCTCCTGACCTCGCTGTTCGGAGTGACCCGCAACGGCAACACGAACTGGCTGGCGCTCGGGCCGATCCAGATCCAGCCCTCCGAGATCGCCAAGCTGGCGCTGGTCCTGTGGGCGGCCCACGTCTACGCCAACAAGAACCGCCGGCTGGGCAACCTGCACGAGGTCACGATGCCGGTGGTGCCGGGTCTCCTGGCCGCCACGGCGCTCGTCATCCTCGGTCACGACCTCGGCACGGCACTGGTGCTGTTCGCGATCCTGCTCGGGATGCTGTGGGTGGTCGGAGCGCCGGCGCGGATGTTCGCCCTGTCGTTCCTGGTCATCTCCGTGTTCGCCGGGGCACTGGCCGCCGCCGACCCCGAGCGGCTCACCCGCATCACGACGTTCACCGACCCGATGCGCGACTACAACAGCGCCGGCTGGCAGCCCGCGCACGGTCTGTTCGCGCTGTCGCAAGGGGGTCTGTTCGGCCAGGGGATCGGTGCCAGCCAGCAGAAGTGGGGCAACCTCCCCGAGGCCCACACCGACTTCATCTTCGCGGTGCTGGGGGAGGAGCTCGGGCTGGTCGGCACCCTGCTCGTGGTCGGCCTCTTCCTCACCATCGCCTACGCCGCGATCCGGGTGGCGCGGCGCACCAAGGACCCCTTCGTCCGCTACATGACCTTCGGCATCGTGGTGTGGATCATCGGTCAGATGATGATCAACGTCGGCATGGTGCTGGCACTGCTCCCCGTCATCGGCATCCCGCTCCCGTTGGTGTCCTACGGCGGCTCGGCCCTCGTGCCTTCGCTCGTGGCGCTCGGCATGCTGGTCGGGTTCGCCCGGCGCGAGCCCGAGGCCGCGCGCGCCCTCGCCCAGCGGAAGAAGTCCCGCAACTCGGGCGTGACCGCCGGTCGCGTCGACGGCCGCGTCGACGGCCACGGCCTGTAGCCCGTGCCGGACCCCATGCGGATCCTGCTCGCGGGCGGCGGCTCGGCGGGCCACACCTCCCCGCTGCTGGCCACGGCCGACGCGCTGCAACGGCTGGCGCCCGGCGTGCAGATCACCTGCCTGGGCACGCGCGACCGGATCGAGGCGCAGATCATCCCCGCGGCGGGGTACCCCCTGGAGTTCGTGCCCAGCGTCCCGCTGCCGCGTCGGCCCAACGCCGACCTGGCCCGGCTCCCGGGGCGGCTGCGGGCCGCGCGACGGGCCGCACTCGATGTGGTCGACCGTGTGCGCCCCGACGTGATCTGCGGGTTCGGCGGGTTCGTGTCGGTGCCGGCCTACCTCGCCGCCCGGAAGCGGCACATCCCGCTGGTCGTCCACGAGGGCAACACCGTCCCCGGCGTCGCGAACAAGCTCGGTGCCCGGTTCACCGACCACGTCGCGACCAGCTTTCCCGACACCCCGCTGCCCCACGCGACGTACGTCGGGCTGCCGATCCGCCGGATGATCGCCACCCTCGACCGCGGCGCCCTTCGCGACGAGGCCCGTACGACGTACGCGCTGCGGACCGACCTGCCGGTGCTGCTCGTGACCGGCGGCTCCCAGGGCGCGGCGTCGATCAACCGGGCCGTGCTCGCGGCGGCGCCGGCCTTCGCGGCGGCTGCGGTGCAGGTCCTGCACGTGACCGGGCCGGCGCACCCGACCGAGGCTCCCGAGACGGGCGTGCCCTACGTCGTCCTGGGCTTCGTCGACCGGATGGACCTCGCCTACGCCGCCGCGGACGCGGTGCTGTGCCGCTCGGGGTCGAACACCGTCACCGAGGTGTCCGGAGTCGGCCTGCCGGCGGTGTTCGTGCCTCTGCCGATCGGCAACGGGGAGCAGGCGCTGAACGCCAAGTCGGTCATCGAGGCCGGCGGCGGTCTGCTCGTCGACGACGGCGACCTCAGTCCGGCCTGGCTGAGCGCCCACGTCATCCCCCTGCTGCAGGACCCGGAGCGCCTCGCGGTGATGGGGGCGGCCGCATCCCACCTGATCCCTCTCGACGCGGACGAGAAGTTAGCCCGGATGATCCTCGCTGCGGGGGGCGGCGACGCCTCGTGAAGATCCCGGTCCCCGACGAGATCCTGCCCGCGGACGAGCTCGGCCGGGTCCACTTCGTCGGCATCGGCGGAGCCGCGCTGTCCGGCATCGCCCGGATCATGGCCCGGCAGGGTGTCCCGGTCACCGGGAGCGACGACCACGACACGCCTTTCCTGCCGTCGCTGCGCGAGATCGGTGTGCCCTGCCACCTCTCCTACGCCGCGAGCCACGTCGGCGACGCCGAGACCGTCGTGGTCACGACCGCCGCCCGCGAGGACAATCCCGAGGTGCTCGAGGCTCGTGCCCTCGGTCTGCGGATCCTGCCACGCTCGGCGGGCCTGAAGTCGGTGATGACCGGGCGGCGCGTCCTGGCGGTCGCCGGCACCCACGGCAAGACCACGACGACCTCGTTGCTCACCATGGCCCTGCGCGCGTGCGGCACCGACCCGACGTACGCCATCGGTGGAGTCCTGGCCGCCACCGGCCGCAACGCCGACGCGGGGTCGGGTGACCTGTTCGTGGCCGAGGCCGACGAGAGCGACGGCGCCTTCCTGGTCTACCGCCCCCACGCCGCGCTGGTCACCAACGTCGACGCCGACCATCTCGACGTCTGGGGCTCCGAGGCGGCCTATCGCGCGGCGTTCACGGAGTTCGTCGCGACCATCGACCCGGGCGGCTTCCTGGTGCTCTGCGCCGACGACCTCGGAGCTGCCGCTCTGGCGGAGGTGGCACGTGCCCGCGGCCTCGACGTCCACACGGTCGGTTTCGGGGCTGGGCACGACTGGACCATCGTCGACCACGAGTCCTCGGGCTCGACCTCGTCCTTCGTCCTGCGGGGCGACGACCGCACGCTGCCCCGCGTGACCCTGTCGGTGCCGGGTCGTCACTACGTGCTCGATGCGGCCGGCGCCCTGGTCGTGGGGCTGCAGCTCGTCGACGACGCCGAGGGTCTGGCCCGAGGCCTCGGAGAGTTCACGGGGACCGGTCGGCGGATGGAGCGCAAGGGCGAGGCCGGGGGAGTGCGGGTCTACGACTCCTACGCCCACCACCCGGTCGAGATCGCCGGCGATCTTCAGGCGGCCCGCGGCCTCGCCGGCGAGGGACGGCTCGTCGTCGCTTTCCAGCCGCACCTCGTCTCGCGCACCCGCACCTTCGGCACGGCGATGGGGATCGCGCTCGGAGCGGCCGACGAGGTCGTCGTCCTCGACGTGTACGCCGCGCGGGAGACGCCGGACCCCGAGGTCACCGGGCGCCTCGTGGCCGACGCCGTACCCCTGCCCGACCACCTCGTGCACTACCTGCCGGACCTCACCGAGGTGGCCGCAGAACTCGCCCGGCTCGCCCGGCCAGGTGACCTGGTTCTGACCCTCGGCGCCGGTAGCGTCACCGACGTCGGTCCGCAGGTGCTGAGCTTGCTGCAGCAGGCGGGAGGAGTCGGTCCGTGATCACACTGCCGCGCAACCCCCTCGCCGGGGGAGACCGCCGCGACCCGTCGAACCGCTCGCGACGCCGGTTCGCCCGCCGACAGTGGCTGCGGCGCTGGCTGGTGTGGCGCTACGTCATCGGCTCCGTGCTGCTGGTCGTGCTGGCCGTCGCCGGGGTGTGGCTGGTCTTCGTCAGCTCCACGCTGACCGTCCAGCACGTCGACGTCCAGGGCGAGTCGCTGCTCTCCCAGCAGCAGGTCCTGGACGCCGCGAAGGTCCCGATGGGCGCCCACCTGGTCCAGCTCGACCTCGGGTCCATCCGCACTCGCGTGGCGGGGCTGGCCGCGGTGAAGCGGGTCGACGTCTCACGCGACTGGCCCGACGGTGTCCTGATCAAGATCACCGAGCGCCGGGCCGTGGCCGTGGTCCAGCTCGGCGGGCAGTACCACGCGATGGACTCCGACGGCGTCCTCTTCCGCAGCTACCAGCGCCCGCCGCCCGGCCTGCCGCGCGTGGTCTCGACGGCCACGGTCAGCAGCGCCGCCCTGGCCGAGGCAGCCCGCGTGGTCGGGTCCCTGCCAGCCGGCCTGGCCTCGCGGGTCGACCACGTCGGCGCCCGGGGGATCGACCAGGTGACCTTGACGATGCGCAGCGGCGCCACCGTGCTCTGGGGCAGCGACGCCCAGTCGACGCTCAAGGCCGAGGTCCTGGTGCGCCTGCTCGTCCACCCGGCCCACACCTACGACGTCAGCGTCCCCGGCCAGCCTGTCACGAGTTGAGCCGCGGGTGAGATCGGGCCCGGCCGGGAAAACGCGGACGAAGCTGGGCGACGCGCCGGGGTGCGGAGCAGTTCGTCCGCGTTTTCTTCCCAGGTACGCCGCAGCACGGCGTGTCTGCGGCGATGACACCCCGGGACTCCCTAGCCTCATGGGCATCACGAGGTTGACATAACTATAACCCTCCACTTGAGGGTGACGGTTCTCGGCACACCGCGTGACTTCCCCAGCCAAACCCCAGCCGTCCGCCATCCCTGGCGGGCGGGCAGCAGCAGTCGTCCGGCCGCGGGCCGGGTGCGATCACCGGAGGCTTGAAACGTGGCAGCAGCGCAGAACTACCTGGCCATCATCAAGGTGGTCGGCATCGGCGGCGGCGGCGTCAACGCCGTGAACCGGATGATCGAGGTGGGGCTCAGGGGCGTCGAGTTCATCGCCATCAACACCGACGCGCAGGCGCTCCTGATGAGCGACGCCGACGTCAAGCTCGACATCGGACGCGAGCTGACCCGCGGGCTGGGCGCCGGAGCCAACCCCGAGGTCGGCACCCAGGCCGCCGAGGACCACGCCGACGAGATCGAGGAGGTCATGAAGGGCGCCGACATGGTCTTCGTGACGGCCGGCGAGGGCGGCGGCACCGGCACCGGCGGCGCCCCCATCGTGGCCCGGATCGCGCGATCGCTGGGCGCCCTGACCATCGGCGTCGTGACCCGCCCGTTCGCGTTCGAGGGCCGTCGCCGTGCGAACTCCGCCGAGGAGGGCATCGCCAGGCTCCGCGAGGAGGTCGACACCCTCATCGTGATCCCCAACGACCGTCTGCTGTCCATCAGCGACCGCAGCGTCAGCGTCCTCGACGCGTTCAAGCAGGCCGACCAGGTGCTGCTCCAAGGCGTCAGCGGCATCACCGACCTGATCACCACGCCCGGCCTGATCAACCTCGACTTCGCCGACGTGAAGTCGGTGATGGCCAATGCGGGCTCGGCCCTGATGGGGATCGGCTCCGCGCGCGGTGACGACCGTTCGGTGACCGCGGCCGAGCAGGCCGTGTCCAGCCCCCTGCTCGAGGCCAGCATCGACGGCGCTCACGGCGTCCTGCTCTCGATCGCCGGCGGCTCCGACCTGGGGCTGTTCGAGATCAACGAGGCGGCGGCGCTGGTCGCCCAGGCCGCCCACCCCGAGGCGAACATCATCTTCGGGGCGACGATCGACGACGCGCTGGGTGACGAGGTGCGGGTCACCGTCATCGCGGCCGGCTTCGACGGGGGCATGCCGAAGCGGCGCGAGCACGACGGCGGCCTGCGCCGTAACGCCCCGCAGCAGACGCAGGAGCAGACCCTCCAGGCGGCGAAGGCCCTGGCTACCCAAGGCAAGGACACCGAGTCCGCGAGCAAGGAGAGCGAGGCGGAGCGCGAGGTGGTCGGCGTGACCTCACGGCAGCAGCCGGCGAGGCCCGCGATCGAGTTCGACGACGACGACCTCGACATCCCGGACTTCCTGAAGTAGCCGGGCGCCTGGAGCCCCTGCCTACTATCAAGGAGTTGTACGCCGAGCGCCTGACCCACGGCCCCGTCGAGCTGGCCTTCACCGATCGGCACGGCGGGGTCAGCGGTGTGCCCTTCGACTCGCTCAACCTGGGATGGGCCGGAGGTGACGACCCCGGGGCGATGGCGGAGAACCACCGGCTGGTCATGGACGACTTCGCACCCGGTGCCGGCATCGAGCGCCTCGCCGAGCTGGGCCAGGTGCACGGACGGGAGGTCGTGTACGTCGGTCCCGACGGCCCGCGTCACGACGTCCACGGACATCTCCACGGCATCGGCGACGGACTCGTGACCGCCGAGCCCGAGGTGACCCTGGGGGTCCGTGCCGCGGACTGCGTGCCCGTGCTGTTCGCCGACGCCGAGAGTGGCGTGATCGGTGCCTGTCACTGCGGCCGGCCGGGGGTCGTGGCCGGGATCGTGCCGGCGACCGTCGCGGCGATGCGCACCCTGGGCGCCGCCTCCATCACCGCCTGGGTGGGGCCCCACGTGTGCGGCCGCTGCTATGAGGTGCCCCAGGAGCTGCAGGACGCCGTCGCCGCGGTCGAGCCGGTCACCCGGGCCACCACCTCCTGGGGCACGCCGTCGCTCGATGTCGGTGCCGGGGTCGTGGCGCAGCTCGAGCGCGAGGGTGTGCAGGTCGTGGACGTCTCGCGGTGCACGATCGAGTCGCCCGACCTCTTCTCCTACCGCCGCGAGGGCACCCTGTCCGGTCGCCAGGCCGGGCTGATCCGGGTCGCGGGATGACGCGCCGCGACGATCTCGCCGCGGGGCTCGACGACGTACGCCGCCGGATCGGCGCCGCCGCGACCGCAGCCGGGCGCGACCCGGCCGAGGTGACCCTCGTCGTGGTGACGAAGTTCTTCCCGGCCTCCGACGTCCGGCTCCTCGCCGGGCTCGGCGTGACCGACGTCGGAGAGAACCGTCACCCCGAGGCGGGCGACAAGGTCGCCGACTGCGGCGGCCTCGGCCTGCGCTGGCACTTCATCGGCGGTCTGCAGAGCAACAAGGCAGCCGTCGTGGGGTCCTATGCCGATGTCGTCGAGTCGGTCGACCGGGTCAAGCTGGTGCACGCCCTGGAGCGCGGCGCCGGCGAGCGCTCCTCCGAGCTCGACGTCCTGCTGCAGGTGACCCTGGACCCACCGGGTCGAGACGGTCGGTCGGGAGCCGAATCCGACGACCTGCAGACGCTCGCCGATGCGGTCGATGCCGCAGGGCCGCTCCGCCTGCGTGGGCTGATGGCGGTCGCGCCGCCGGACGAGGATCCCGCGGCGGCGTTCGGTCGTCTGGCCGAGGTGCACGCGAGGTTCGTCGCGGTGCGGCCCGACGCGACGTGGCTGTCGGCGGGCATGAGCAACGACTTCGAGGCCGCGATCGCCGCCGGGGCGACACATGTGCGTGTCGGCTCCGCAATCCTGGGTGCGCGTCCCACTTTCAAGTAGCGTCACAACTACAACACGGGCCACACCGGTGAGGCGATGCCGGCGGGTCACGGAGCAAACCGGAGGATGGATCCATGAGCGGCGCGATGCGCAAGATCGGCGAGTACCTCGGCCTGCTCGAGGACACCGGCGTCTACGACGACGAGTACGACGAGCAGGGCTACGCCGACGCGGGGCACCAGCAGCAGCCACGTCGTTCCTCGGTCCCGTCACAGGCTCAGCACGCACCGGTCGCGGACATCTCGCAACGTCGCCGCGCCCAGGGCCATGCCCCGGCCCCGGCCCCGGCCGTCGTCTCCGAGTTCTCACGCATCACGACGCTCCACCCACGCACCTACAACGAGGCACGCACCGTCGGAGAGAACTTCCGCGACGGCGTCCCGGTGATCATGAACCTCTCGGAGATGGACGACGCGGACGCCAAGCGTCTGGTCGACTTCGCCGCCGGCCTGGTCTTCGCCACCCGGGGCACCATCGAGCGGGTGACGGCCAAGGTGTTCCTGCTGTCCCCGCCCAACGTCTCGGTCGCCGCGGAGGAGAAGCAGCGCATCGTCGAGGCCGGCGCGTTCTTCAACCAGAGCTGATCCCGGCACACCCCTTGCGACCTGCGGTGACGTCGTGCTGGAGTCGGAGACCGGCTCCGGTCGCGGGCACCCGGGGAGTCACCGGCCCGGCTGGTGAGGGGCTATTGTTCGACCGAGGACTTGTCATTACCGCGAAACGAGGAATTGGGTGAGGTCATGCCGCTGACGCCTGAGGACGTGAGCAACAAGCGCTTTACTCCCGTCCGGCTCCGCGAGGGCTACGACATGGGCGAGGTTGACCAGTTCCTCGACGAGGTGGAGAGCGAGCTCGCTCGTCTCACCCGCGAGAACGACGACCTCCGCACGAAGCTCTCGGCGGCCCAGAGCGGTGCTGGCGACACGGCGCCCGCGGCGCCGGTGCCGACCCCGGAGCCGGTTGCGGCCGCCCCGGAGCCGGTGGCTGCGGCCCCGGAGCCGACGCCGGTCCCCGAGCCGGAGCCGACGACCCAGGCGCCCACTCTGGCCGCCACCGGTGGCCTGGCCAGCGGGATCGAGACGATCCGGGTCGAGACCGTCGGAGATGCCTCGAACGCCGCGGCCCGCCTGCTCGAGCTGGCCAGCCGCAACGCCGACCAGCTCGTCGAGGACGCCAAGAGCGAGGCCGACAAGATCGTCGGCGAGGCCCGCACGAAGGCCGAGCGACTCGAGGGCGAGTCGAAGTCGAACGCCGACAAGCTCGAGGCCGACGCACGCGGTCGCGCGCAGTCGCTGGACTCCGA
>DATBBE010000146.1:0-3361 GCA_036271155.1 Nocardioides sp.
GCTCCTCGACCCACGCAGCGTGGGCAGCGGCGGGGTCGGCGTTGGCTCGGACCGCGTCGTAGAGGCCATGCACCTCTCGTCGCCACGACGCGACCTGTTGTGACCACCTGCGGAGCTCGTCCATGCGGCCAGCATCTCAGGTGGGAACTTGCCTCCCTCCGGCGCGCCGTCGAGGTCGGGAAGGGAGAGCGTGACGGTGTCGATGACCAAAGTCGACCGAACGACTCGGCCTTTAACCATCCCGCTGCTGTCGCGGAGGTTGCCAAATCCCCCGCTTCAGCGGGGGATCTGTCACTTCTTGGCCGTTGCACCCCCCCAGAAGTGACAGAAGAGGCCCAGAAGTTGCGACGCCGACGCTCTACTAGCCTCGCCCCATGCGCGAGTTCCGTCAGGTCGACGTCTTCTCCTCCGAGCCCCTCAAGGGGAACCCGGTCGCGGTGGTCCACGACGCCGAGGGGGTGAGCGAGGCGGAGATGCGGCAGTTCGCCCACTGGACGAACCTCTCGGAGACGACGTTCCTGCTGCCGGCGACCGATCCCGACGCGGACTACCGCCTGCGCATCTTCACCCCGAGCGAGGAGCTGCCCTTCGCCGGCCACCCGACGATCGGCAGCGCCCACGCCTGGCTCGAGGCCGGGGGAGTGCCGCGGTCGGACGGCGAGCTGGTGCAGGAGTGCGGGGCCGGCCTGCTGCGGATCCGGCGTACCGATCGGCTCGCCTTCGCAGCCCCGCCGCTGCTCCGAGAGGGACCCGTCTCCGACGAGGAGCGCGCACAGGTCCTGGCGGCCCTCGCGCTGACCGACGACGAGGTCGTCGACCTGAGCTGGGGTGACAACGGGCCGGGCTGGGTCGTCGCGTTGCTCAGGGACGCCGACGCGGTGCTCGCGGTCCGCCCTGACTGGTCGTCGTTCGGCGACCTCGAGATCGGGGTCGCTGGCCCCTACCCGCCCGGGTCGGAGTGCGCGGTCGAGGTGCGGGCCTTCTGCCCGAGCATCGGCGTGGTCGAGGACCCCGTGACCGGCAGCCTGAACGCGAGCATCGGTCAGTGGCTCGCCGGCGACCGGCTGCCCACGTCGTACGTCGCCTCGCAGGGCACCGTCCTGGGTCGTGCGGGGCGCGTCCATGTCGAGAAGGACGGCGACACCGTGTGGGTCGGCGGCGACGCGGCAACCACGATCAAGGGAACTGTCGGTCTGGGCGTCTAGCGTCGGAGCATGCTCGAGACACCCGACGACCTGGCGCGGCTCCAGACGCTCCTCGACGCCTCGCACACGCGATCCACCGAGCACCTCCGCGAGATCATCAACGACGAGCGCACGCTGACCGCGGAGCAGATCGCGGCCCTGCTCGCCGGGATGAAGGTGATCACCGCGGCGACGGTCACCGCCCAGGGCGAGCCACGGATCAGCGCGATGGACGGTCACTTCCTGCACGGCACGTGGACGTTCTCGACCAGCCGCACGTCCGCCAAGGCCCGCCATCTCGCCCGTCGCCCCGCGGTGTCGGTGGCCCACGTCGACGGCGAGGCGCTGGCGGTGTTCAGCCACGGCCACGTCGCCGAGCTCACGGGTGCCGAGCTAGCGGCCGTCGACGAGCACTGGACGGCGCACTACGGCTCGTCCCCGCAGTCGTGGGGAGATGTCGTGATGTGGCGCCTCGAGCCGACCTGGATGGTGGGGTACGCGTGGAAGCGCGAGGAGCTGCTCGCCGAGCGCGGCATCACCGCCTGACATCGGAACAACGCCCGAGCATCCCGGGTTGGGCCCTCACGTGAGCCTGCTCTTCTCGCCGTTGACGCTGCGCGGCACGACCATCCCCAACCGCGTCTGGGTCTCCCCGATGTGCCAGTACTCCTCGGCGGAGGGCCGGCCCACCGACTGGCACCTCGTCCACCTGGGTGCGCTGGCCCAGGGCGGGGCGGGCCTCGTGCTGACCGAGGCCACAGCGGTCGTGCCGGAGGGACGCATCTCCCCGGAGGACGCCGGCATCTGGAACGACGAGCAAGGCGCCGACTACGAGCGGATCGCGGCGTTCATCCGCGGCCAGGGCGCCGTCCCGGGCGTCCAGCTGGCCCACGCCGGGCGCAAGGCGTCGACCAGGGCACCATGGCGCGGTCGCGGCTACGTGCCACAGGCCGAGGGCGGCTGGGAGAGCGTCGGACCCTCACCGCTCGGGTACGCCGACTGGCCGGCGCCCCGGGAGCTCAGCGCCACCGAGCTGACTGCGCTGCCCGGTCTCTGGGCGGTGGCCGCACGCCGGGCCCTGGAGGCCGGGTTCCAGGTCGCCGAGATCCACGGGGCCCACGGCTACCTGCTGCACCAGTTCCTCTCTCCGCTGTCCAACCGGCGTACCGACGCCTGGGGAGGGGACCTGGCGGGTCGGAGCAAGCTCCTGCTCGACGTCGTCGACGCGGTCCGAGACGTGTGGCCGGAGGACCGGCCGCTGTTCGTCCGGCTCAGCGCGACCGACTGGGTGCCCGGAGGGCTCGAGGTCGACGACATCGCCCAGGTGGCGTCGATGCTGGCAACGCACGGAGTCGACCTGGTCGACGTCTCCAGCGGGGGACTCTCACCAGACCAGGAGATCGCCTTGGAGCCCGGCTACCAGGTGCCTTTCGCCACGCGCGTCAAGGACTCCTCCGGCCTCCCGGTCGGCGCGGTCGGACTGATCACCGAGCCCCGGCAGGCGGAGAAGATCCTCGCGGACGGCCAGGCTGACGCGGTCTTCCTGGCGCGTGAGCTGCTGCG
This sequence comes from Nocardioides sp., assembly GCA_036271155.1. Taxonomy (GTDB): domain Bacteria; phylum Actinomycetota; class Actinomycetes; order Propionibacteriales; family Nocardioidaceae; genus Nocardioides. The sequence continues at coordinate 2,748 of DATBBE010000146.1, forward strand.
CAACCCGCACTGGCCGCAGCTCGCCGCCGCCGAGCTGGGCGGCGAGGTGCACTGGCCCGACCAGTACCTCCGCGCGCGTCCCTGACGCCGTCGGCGCACGAGCCTAGGCTGGCGCCCATGCAGGCGTACCTCGATCTCCTCCAGCGCATCCTCGACGACGGTGCCGAGAAGTCCGACCGCACCGGCACCGGCACGCTCAGCGTGTTCGGCCACCAGCTGCGCTTCGACCTGAGCGAGGGCTTCCCCCTGGTCACCACGAAGAAGGTGCACACCCGGTCGGTGTTCGCCGAGCTGCTGTGGTTCCTCCGCGGCGACACCAACGTCAAGTGGCTGCAAGATCGCGGCGTGACGATCTGGGACGAGTGGGCCGACAGCGACGGCGACCTCGGCCCCATCTACGGATACCAGTGGCGCTCTTGGCCGGCTCCCGACGGTCGTCACATCGACCAGATCAAGCAGGTCGTCGAGCAGATCCGCGACAACCCCGACAGCCGCCGCCACATCGTCTCCGCGTGGAACGTCGCGGACATCCCCGACATGGCGCTCGCGCCGTGTCACACGATGTTCCAGTTCTACGTCGCCGAGGGACGCCTGAGCTGCCAGCTCTACCAGCG
>DATBBE010000147.1:0-7239 GCA_036271155.1 Nocardioides sp.
AGTGGGTCTCGTTGTAGGGCGAGTTGGGCAGCGAGCCCTGCTGCACCTGGTTGAGGTAGCCGCGGGTGCCCCAGAAGTCCACGGAGAACGCCAGCTTGAGGTAGGCGCTGCCGTAGTAGTTGGGGTCGTTCTTCACCGTGATGTTGACCCCGGCGGCCTTGGCCTGCGAGGCGAAGACGCTGGCCAGCTCGACCATGCCGGAGGCACCGTTGGTGGTGTGCAGGTCGACCGAGAGACCCTCGTGGCCCGCCGCCTTCAGCAGGGACTTGGCCTGGTCGATGTCGGTCTCACGCTGCGGGAGATCCTTGTTGTAGCCCTCGTCGAACGGTGCGTAGAGGTCGTTGGCGACCTGGCCGTAGCCCGACCCGAGCTGCTCGAGGATCTGCTTGCGGTCGATGATCAGGCGCATCGCCTGGCGCACCTTGGGGTTGTCGAACGGCGGCATGTCGATCGCCATGCAGATCGGGATCCAACCACCCGTCTGGGAGATCAGCGCCTTGACGCCCGACGACTGGATCGCGTTCACCTGGTTGGCCGGAAGGTCGGTCATGGCGTCGATCTGACCGCCCTTGAGGGCGTTGATCTGCGCGGTGGAGTCGCTGAAGTCGGTGATCGTGACGCTGTCGAAGTAGGAGTCGCGCCAGTAGCCGGCGTACCGCTCGCTGACGCTCTGCTGGCCCGGGGTGAAGCTCTTCAGCTTGTAGGCGCCGGTGCCGATCTGGGTCGACGGGTTGCCGCTGTACTTCTGGTAGCCCTTGGGGACGATGCCGAACGTGTAGCTGGCCAGCGTCTGCGGGACGGTCGAGTCGGGGCTGAGCAGCGGCAGCTGGACGGTGAGCTTGTCGACCTTCTTGACGTTCTTGATGTCCATCGTCGCGGTCGCGGCGAAGCCCGTGAGGCCGTTGGCCTGGGTGCCGATGCGCTGCAGCGAGTAGATGACGTCGTCGGCGGTGAGCGGCTTGCCGTTCTGGAAGGTGATGCCGTCGCGCAGCTTGATCGTGTACTGCTTGGGGTTGTCGGCCTCGACGCTCTCGGCCAGCCCGGTGGACTGCAGCTGGTAGTTGTCGTCGAACTCCAGCAGCGTCTCGAAGGCGCTGACGAGGCGGGCCTGGTCGGGCTTGGTGACGATGTTCTGCCCGTCGATCATGTCCTTGGAGCCACCACCGGTGACGCCGAGGCGGAAGTCGCCGCCCTTCTTCGGAGTGCCGGCCGCGCCGGTGCTGGCCGCACCCCCGGGCGCGGGGGCGCTGCCGCCGCCGCAGGCGGCCAGACCGCCGGCCATGACGACGCCTCCGGCGCCCATCATCAGTCCACGCCGAGACGGCACCCAGAAACTGTCGTCTCGCTCGACGACCTGCCAGCGCTTCTCGTCAGATCCGGTCATGTGCAGCGCCTCTCGCCCAGCCGGTAGCTCCTGTAGCTGCCACCGCTGTCGGTGTCGCTGCGCTCCGGGTGTTCACATGATGAATGCACGGTTCACATGCGTGTCAAGCATCACAACCAGAAATGGACGCACGGGATGAGATTGTGACGAAAGACCTGGGGTTTTCCGTGCGAAAGGTGCGTCATGAGCAACAACTCGATTCCCGACCTCGACGTGTTCCGCGAGCCGCAACACGGGTTTCATCACGTCGAGGTCCCCGCACCGGCCGCTGGGCAGTGGCCGCGGGCCGAACACGCGCTCGACGTCCGCATCGCCGGAGCCGGTCGCGAGCTCGGCCTGGAGGAGTTCCTCGAGACGACCTCGTCGACGTCCTGTCTGGTCGTCGTCGACGGCGTACTCGTCCACGAGTGGTACGCCGACGGCGTCTCGGCCGACGACCGGCTGCTCGGCAACTCGGCCACGAAGTCGGCCCTCGCCCTGGTGACCGGAGTGGCCGTCACGCGCCGCCTCCTCGACCCCGACACGCCGGTGGTGGACCTGGTGCCGGAGCTGCGCGGGAGTGGATACGCCGGCAGGACGCTGCGTCACGTGCTCACGATGACCACCGGCCTGGACTGGCTCGAGGACTACCACGACCCCGACAGCGCGGCGTCCCGGATGATCGGCCGCTGGCGGCAAGGGGTCGGTGGCATCCGGGACCTGATCGCCGACATCCCGGCCGGCGCCGAGCCCGGCACCCGCTACGCCTACTGCAGCCCCGACTCGATGGTGCTGGACTGGGCGCGCGAGCAAGCGACCGGCCAGACCTTCCCCGAGGCCCTGGCCGAGGTGTGGCGGACCGTCGGTGCCGAGCGACCCGCCGTCGTCGGCCTCGACGCGCCGGCGGCGAGCGGCGGGGTGGCCATGGCCGCCGCCGCGCTCGCGGTGTCGGCCCGGGACTGGGCCCGCATCGGGTGGCTCCAGGTCGACGGCACCTGGGGCGAGACCAGCGTCGTGGACCCGTCCTGGGTCCTCGCGAGCAGCCGCCCCGAGCTCCCGTTCCTGCGTCCGGGCCGGCTGCCCAGCACGATCACGACACATGCCGGGTTCGGCTACCACTGGTGGCCGACCACCGACGACGGCACGCGAGTGATGGCCGACGGGATGCGCGGGCAGTTCGTCTACGTCGACCGACCGCGCCGTACGGTCGTCGTCAAGACCTCCGCGTGGCCGTACGCCGACGCCTGGTGGGACCGGCAGTGTCGCGACCTGTGCTACCTCGGCCTGGCGGCGATCGCCCAGGCGGCAGCGGGGATCTGAGCCTTCGGCCCTCCTGCGGGATCGGCGTACCCGTGTCACCATGACCCTCGTGGCCATCGACCCAGACCTCGCCGATGGGGCGACGGACGGTGTGCTGCCGTCGCGGGTCCAGTCGGTCGATCGCGCGCTGCGCCTGCTGGAGGTGGTGGCCGCCACGGCTCCGCGCGGCGAGACCGTGACCACGCTGGCGGCCCGCTGCGACATCAACCGCGCGACGGCCTGGCGGCTGCTCGGCACCCTCGAGGCTCGTGGCCTCGTCGAGCGCGACCCGGCGACCAACCGCTACCGGATCGGCCTGGCGATGATCCGGATGTCCGCCTCCGCGGGCTACGACGGCCTGGTCCGGCGTACGCGGCACATCCTCGAGCGCGTCTCGGAGGAGACCGGAGAGACCGCCGACCTGGCGGTGGCCGGCCAGCACGGCGTGACCTACGTCGGGGAGGTCGCCCCGCCCTCGGTGATGGCCATCAACTGGGTCGCACGTGAGGTCCCGCTCCACGCAACCTCGACCGGAAAGGCGTTCCTGGCCTGGCTGCCGCCGGACGAGGCGCGTCGGCTGCTCGACCTCCCGCTCCCCCGGTTCACCGACACGACCATCACCGACCCCGACGAGCTGATGTCGCAGATGGCCGGGATCCGTGAGCGTGGCTACGCCGAGTGCGCCGGCGAGCTCGAACCTGCCTTGTACGGCGTCTCCGCCCCGATCCTCAACGCCGACAGCCGCCCCCTCGGCGTCTTCAGCATCTGGGGGCCGGTCGACCGCGTCCCGGTCGCCCGCTTCATCGAGCTCGGCCCGATCGCGGCCGAGGCCGCCACCGAGGTCCGCGCCGCACTCCTGGGCTGATCCTCCCTCGACGTTCGCCGGCCTGACGGCGGCAGAACGTGGTCCCACCAGCCTCGTGCGTCACTCGCTGTGGGCACTCCTGTCGCTTCTCAGGCGTTGCAACCCCCGAGAAGCGACGGGATACCCGGCTCGCCGGGTATACCGACGACGACCCTCGGTGGGATCGAACGGCCGTTCAACATCACCGGCGTGGGCTCTTGACAACCAGGGCGTTGCGGGAGAACCGTTTCAGATGATGCGACGCCCGTTCGTATCGTGCACGTCGCATCGTGTACCAACCGACTCGTAGAACCCTCAGGAGACGCTCATGCCGGCACGCAAGGTCATCATCACGTGCGCGGTGACCGGGTCGGCGCACACGCCGACGATGTCGCCCAACCTCCCCTACACGGTGGAGGACGTCGTCAGTCAGTCCGTGGCCGCCGTCGAGGCCGGCGCGGCGATCATCCATCTCCACGCCCGCGACCCGAAGGACGGCCGGCCCACCGCCGATCCCGCGGTGTTCCTGGACTACCTCAAGGGCATCAAGGACTCCACCGACGCGGTCGTCTCGATCACCAGCGGCGGCGGCACCGGCATGTCGGTCGAGGACCGCCTGCGGGTGATCTACGAGACCCGGCCCGAGCTGTGCACGCTCAACCTCGGCACGTTCAACTACGGCAGCTTCCCGATGATCCCGAAGTACGCCGGCCAGTGGAAGTACGACTGGGAGGAGCCCTACCTCGAGAGCACGCGGGTCGAGCCCTTCGTCAGCACGTTCGCCGACATCGAGCACATGCTCACCGACGTACGCAAGCAGACCGGCTCGCGCTTCGAGTACGAGTCCTACGACATCGGCCATCTCTACACGCTGGCCTACTACCTCGAGGCCGGACTCGTCGAGCCGCCGATCTTCCTGCAGACGATCATGGGGGTGATGGGCGGCATCGGCGCCACCGTCGAGCACCTCGCGCACATGAAGTCGACCGCAGACCGACTCCTCGGCGACGCCTACGAGTGGTCGGTGCTCGGCGCGGGACGCCACCAGTTCGAGATGATCACAGCCTCGGCAGTGATGGGGTCCCACGTGCGCGTCGGTCTCGAGGACGGCCTGTTCATCGGGCGCGGTCAGCTCGCCGAGTCGAACGCCGAGCAGGTCGCGAAGATCAAGCGGATCCTGGCCGAGCTCTCGATCGAGCCGGCGACCCCGGACGAGGCGCGCCAGATCCTCGGGCTCAAGGGCCTCGACCAGGTCGGCTGGTGAGCGGGCGTCCAGCCCCTGACGCCGTCCGTACCGTCACGGTCGTCGGCACCGGAGTCATCGGTGGCGGCTGGGCGGCGCACTTCCTGCGGCGGGGGTACGACGTCGTCGCGTGGGACCCGGGTCCGGGCGCCCGCGAGCGCCTGGCGGCGCTGCTCGACAACGCGTGGCCGTCCCTGGAGCGGCTGGGCCTCGCCGAGGGTGCCGGCCGTGACCGGCTGCGCTGGGCCGACACGCTCGAGGAGGCACTGACCGGGACCGACTTCGTGCAGGAGTCGTCTCCGGAGGTGCTCGACGCGAAGCGTGCGCTGCTCGCGCAGATCGACAAGGCGACCAGCCCCGACGTCGTCGTGGCGTCGAGCACGTCGGGCCTGCTGATGACCGACATGGCCGTCGACTGCGTCAACCCCGGCCGCTTCCTGGTCGGCCACCCGTTCAACCCGCCGTACCTCATCCCGCTGGTCGAGGTGTGCGGCGGCGAGGCGACCGATCAGGAGGCCGTCGACTGGGCCGACGAGTTCTACACCTTCGCCGGCAAGCGGTCCTTGAAGATGGACCACGAGGTCTCCGGCTTCGTCGGCAACCGGGTCCAGGAGGCGCTGTGGCGGGAGGCGCTGCACATGGTCGACTCCGGGCAGGCGACCGTGCAGCAGATCGACGACGCCGTCGCCTACGGACCCGGTCTCCGGTGGGCGATCATGGGGCCGATGCTGACCTTCCACCTGGCCGGCGGGCCGGGCGGGATGGGGCACATGCTCGACCACTTCGGCCCGGCGCTGCTGGAGCCGTGGACGCGGCTCGAGGCCCCCGAGCTCACCGCCGACCTGCGTGACCGGGTCGTCGCCGGGGTGGACGCGGAGGCCGCTGGACGCACCGTGGCCCAGCTGGAGCAGAAGCGCGACGCCTTCCTCGTCGACCTGCTGCTGCTGCTGGAGAAGTACCGCGACGACGACGATGGCTGAGTTCACGGCATACCGCGAGCCGGTTGCCCCCGAGTGGCTCGACTACAACGGGCACCTCAACGACTCCAGCTACGCGATCGTGCTGACGCGAGCGCACGAGCTGCTGCTGGAGCACCTCGGGCTGAGCGCGGACTACCGGGAGAGCCACCAGGCATCGATGTTCACCGTGGACATGCAGCTGAGCTACGTCGCAGAAGTGACCGAAGGTCAGACCCTGACCGCCGCGACGCGCGTGGTCGAGGCCGACCACAAGAAGCTGCGCCTGCACAGCGAGCTGTACGCCGACGGGGTGCTGGCGGCCACCGGTGAGTGTCTGTACCTCCACGTCGACACCTCCGCGGGACGCACCGCGCCCCTTCCGGCCGACCGGCAGGCCGCAGTCGACGCCTTGCGCGACGCGCATGCGGCGCGGGTCACGACGCCGTACGAGGGCCAGGCAGCGGTCTGGGACGACGCCGCACCGATCGACGCGCCGCTGCGTCTGCACAGCACGAACGCACCGCCGGAGTGGATGGACTACAACGACCACATGAGCGAGTCGTGCTTCCTCCTCGCCTTCGGTGACAGCGCCGACGCGTTCTTCCGCTTCATCGGCATCGACGAGGCCTACCGCGCGGGCGGGCACTCGCTCTACACCACCGAGACGCATCTCCACCACCGACAGGAGGTCTCGCTGGGCGAGCCCCTGGTGATGACCCTGCAGGTGCTCGACCACGACCACCGGCGCCTCCACATCTACCACGAGATGCGGCACGGGGAGACCGACGCCCTGATCGCCATGGCCGAGCAGCTGCTCGTCCACGTCGACATGGAAGCCGGTCGCTCCGCGGACCTTCCAGAGGACCTCTACGCGCACATCGCGGCCATCCGGCAGGCACACGCCACGCTGCCGCAGCCGGCCGTGGTCGGCCACCCCATCGCCATCCGGCACGGCAAGTAATCCACAAGGAGCAGTCATGGACTTCGGTCTGGACGACGAGCAGCGCGCCATCGTCGACACGGTGCGGACGTTCGTGCAGCGCGAGCTGTACCCCCACGAGGAGGAGGTCGAGCGGACCAACCAGGTCACGCCCGAGCTCGCCGCCCAGATCCGCAAGCGGGCGATCGACGCCGGCCTGCACGCCGCGAACATGCCCGAGGAGCTCGGCGGTGGCGGGCTCGACGCCGTCGGCATGACGCTGGCCGAGCGCGAGCTGGGCAAGGCCAGCTATGCCCTGCAGTGGCTGGTGGCTCGCCCCGGCAACATCCTGCAGGCGTGCGAGGGCGAGCAGCGCGAGCGCTACCTGCTCCCCGCCGTGCGCGGCGAGCGGTACGACTGCCTGGCGATGACCGAGCCGGGCGCCGGCTCCGACGTACGCTCGATGACCACGCGTGCGGTGCGCGACGGTGACGACTACGTCATCGACGGCACCAAGCACTTCATCAGCCACGCCGACAAGTCCGACTTCGTCGTCCTGTTCGCGGTCACCGGTCAGGAGGAGGTGCGTGGTCGCAAGGTCAACCTGATCAC
>DATBBE010000148.1:0-22084 GCA_036271155.1 Nocardioides sp.
GGTCAGGGCTGGGTCGCGGCGTGGTGGAGGCGCCGTTCTCCGAGGCGTGACGCCAGCCGAACCGTGACCCGGCCGCGGACTTCCGCGCAGTTCGCCTTCATCCTCTCCATGCTCGCGATTGCGATGACGATGGAATGTCGGGTCTCCCGCTTGCTCACAGTGGCGTGCTTCGAGGCGCAGTATCCGCGCCACTTCAGACGCAGGACCTGGCTTGCGGGGGAGGGTTTGACAGCGAACTTCCAGCTCAGGCTGACGCATTCCTTGTTGCCCAGCGTGTTGAACGTCGGCAGGTCGGACCCGTTCACGCGACAGTGACCCTTGTAGCTGTTCAGCGCGGCGTGGTCCAGCACGCTGGTGGTGCTGGCGGTGGGAACCCCGGAGATCGCGAAGGTCGCCGTGACTCGTCTGCCGCGCAGGTTGCGGTAGTCATTGACAAGGGACTCGGTTCGAAGATCCACGCGCAACGAGCCATGGGCGGGGACGGTGCGGGCTCCGGCGCGGAGGTGCAGCGTTCGTTCGCCCTCGCCGGACGTGCCGTCGCCGTACTTGTCCTGCACACCTATCTCATACGTGGGCGCAGGACCCAGCACGACGGGTTGGTCGCTGGAGTTGGTGAACGTCACATGGGGATGAACGAAGGCTGGTGATCGGGTGACTGCCGGGACGTGAAACGAAGCGGTCAGGAAGCGCCACTCCGGTGGAGCTCCTTGGACCGGGTCTCGTGGGTAGCCGAACGCGCCGGGAACGATGGTGGCTGTGGAGGACCCCGTGCAGCCGGGCTGCGGGCCGCTCAGCGTGGCGTGAACCCTGCCCTTCCTCAGGGGAACGGCGACGGTTGCTGCCGAGGCTCCGCACCATGAGCCGTCCCAGGCGAACCCGAGGGTGCTGTAGGGCGACCCGCCTTCATTCTCGGCGGGGTTGATCGTGTCCGGGTTGTCGACGACCGGCACGCTCAGCCGGTTGCCGGCGGCGTCGTACAAGGTCGGGTGCAGCTCCCCGACCTGGATGTCGCATGGGTGCCGCGCCGTGAGGACGACGACGCTCACGACGCCGTCTGGCGACCGCCGGGTCGTCGCCGTGGCGCGGACCTCCGCGGCCCTGCAGGTCCGCCTCGGCGTGTAGCCGCCACCAACGATCTGGTACGGCGCTGGGGCGACGTGAAAGGCACGGGTCTTGGCCGGGGCCTTCCGCGAGGGATGCTCGGTGAGCGCTGCAGATCCTGCGTGCGCCGCGACTCCGGTCGGAAGAAGAAGGAACAGGCACACGGCGATCCCGAGAACGCTGGACACCCGACGACGGCTCACTGCCTTCACCCAAGGAGGGTACGACGAACGACGGGCATCGAGCGGTGCCAAGGTGATCGAGTCTCTGGGGTCTACCTTGCGCTCCTCCGTCAGAAGCGCGCTGAGAAGCCGCCGTCGACGTGGAGCAGCTGGCCGGAGACCCAGCGGCCAGGCTTGGACACCAGGAAGGCGACGACGTCGGCGATGTCAGCGGGCACCCCGAGACGGCCCCGGGGCTGGTCGGCCAGCAGGGTGTGCCGGACGTCGTCGCTCATCCATCCCGTGTCGATCGGACCAGGGTTGACGGCGTTGGCGGAGATCCCCCTGGGCCCGAGCTCTCGGGCCGCAGAGATCACGATGCGGTCAAGCGCGCCCTTGGAGGCGCCGTACGGAAGGTTCCCCGTGGTGGCGTCGCTGGTGAGGGCGACGATGGCTCCGCCGTCGGGTGGGACCTGTCGGGCGAACGCCGCGATCAGGAGCAGGCTCGCTCGGGCGTTGACAGCGACGTGATGGTCGAAGCTCTCGGCGGTGGTGTCGAGGATCCCTGTTTCGACGTCATGGGCATGGCTGAGGATCAGGGCGGTGATCGGTCCTCTGTCCCGAGCGACCGCATCCATCAAGCTCTGCGGCCCTTCGGTGGTCGACAGGTCGCACGGGAAGTCGACGTCCTCCAGGTCGCTCGTCGCGACCTCCCAGCCGTCCGAGGCGAGGCGCGGCGAGATACCGGCGGCGATGCTGTTGGCGCGGGCGGCTCCGGTGACCAGGGCGAGCGGCATGCCGCGAACCCTAGTGCTGGGCAAAGCAGCGTCCGTTCCCTGCCGCGGGCCGGTGGGTCGTTCGGCCGTGAGTCGGCGCCAGCACGAAGGTGCCGATGATCGAGACTGGCTCGCCGGAACCCACCTACACTCGACTCCGTGGCAGCCGACCCGCAGACGGAGCAGTCGTGGGTGCGGCGACTCATCGTCAAGGTGTACGGCCCCGGCCGCGGCGACATCCTCCTCGACGGACCCTGGTGGCTGGGGCTGCTCTTTCTGTTGGTGGTGGCCGTGCTTTCGTTCGGCAGCACTCCGTGGAAGTGGCTCGTAGTGCCGGTCGCCGTCTTCTTCTTCTGGCTTCCTGGCTGCATCCGGTGGGGGCTCGGACTCTGGCGCTCGGTGGGCGCGTTTCGGGAGGGCTACCGCTCCTGACCGACCAGGCAGCCATCTGTCGAAGAGCAGTCGTGGTGTCATGCTGTGGCGATGGGTGAAGAGTCGGCTCGCAAGCCTCTTCTCCCTGGTCGCGGGGTGGTGCAGTTCGAGGACTTCTGCCGCAGCACGGGCTGGATCACGTCACCGTGGAGAGCCTGATGAGGACCGAGCTCCTCGACATTTCGCTGTGGAGGGACACCGAACGCACCCGCCCCTTCGGGATCTTCGATGATGCTCTGCCTTCCCGAGAGGCACTAGCCGCGATGGGGCTGCCGGTCAGGAACGACTACCACCCCGAGGCCATGCGCTCCTACGACGAGCAGACCGGCGACGATGGGAGTGGCGCCTAGGCAGTCCGTGGCGAGGTGTGCCCTGGCAGAGTGCCACCCGTGACCGACGTGCCGGATCTGCTGTACCGGTTCTGGAGCATTCGCCCGAACGAGGTGAGACCCCTTGGGGGTGGGATGAACTCGGAGACCTGGGTCGTCGAGCATGAGGGGGCGACGTACGTCTCCAAGCGTGTCGCCGAGGCTGACGTGGATGAGTTCGTGGCGGGCTGCGAGATCGCCTCGACCCTGGCGGACCGGGGGTTCGTCACCGGCCGACCTGTCCCCGCGAACGACGGAAGGCTCGTCGTGACCGAGCATGCGCTGGCGTTGCTCGAGCACGTGCGGGGGCGCGAGCTGCGGGGTGACACCGACGAGGAGCAGCGATGGATCGCCACCACACTGGCCGGCGTACACGTCGCGGGCAGCCCAGCCCCCGGTCCGAGCGCGGCGACCTTCTCCAGAGAATGGCTCAGACCAGACCTTGCCGGCGTCCATGAGCATCCCTGGCTCGCCCCGGCCATCGAGGCCGTGCGGGCCGAGACGGACCCGCTGCCGGTGACGTGGTCCGTGCTGCACACCGATCCGTCACCCGAGGCGTTCGTCCACGACGACACGACCGGCGTGACCGGTCTGATCGACTGGTCTGGGGCGAAGCGAGGTCCCGTCCTGTACGACGTGGCGTCGGCCGTGATGTACCTGGGTGGTCCCGAGGACGCTGCGACCTTCCTCGACACCTACCGGACGCACGGTCCACTCGGGGAAGACGAGATGCTGTTCCTCGACGCCTTCCGACGGTTTCGCTGGGCGGTGCAGGGCGCGTACTTCGCCTGGCGACTCTCGGTCCGTGACCTCACCGGCATCGCCGACGACGCAGGCAACGAGAAGGGGCTCAACGATGCCAGGGAGAGCTTGGCCGAGCTCGGTCTCGACACCGCCTAGGCAGGATGAGCCGCACGGAAGTGTGCTTCAGACCCCTGCGTGATCCCACCTCGGTGCCGCATACTCGCCCTATGTGGGGCTACCTGCTGCTGGCCATCGTGGTCCTGGGCCTGGTCGCGTGGTGGGTGCGTCATCCACACCACCACCACTCCGGTGGTGGGAGGTTTCGCGACATGTACTCGCAGAAGTCGCTGGGGTGGAGCCGGCTCGGCCGGGAGTACCGCAACGACGATCCCACGCCCCACGACCACGCGCCTCCGGGCGACTACGACGGCGACTGATGTTCGCGCGCGCGCAGTCCCTTCCAGACCGATGAGCGCGCGGCGTCTCGTGCTCTCATGGACCGATGAACGACAAGCCGGCGACCAGAGAGTCAGCGGGCAGGTGGTACGCCGGCACTTCCGGACCCGGCTGGTACGCGCCCGGACCTGGTGAGCGGGTCCGCCGGCACATTGGTGGTGAGGAAGGGCTCAGGGGCACCACGATCAGGTTCTTCTGGGACTACGGATGTGAGATGCCGCTGTGGGGCGAGCACGGCAACCTTCCAGCCGATCCGGAATGGCTTGCCCGTGAGCTGGGCCTCAGCCCGGCTCTTGTCGCGGACCTTGTTGGTTGGGCCGAGTCGCAGGAGCTCCAGCCGACCGTCGAGGGGGCCCAAGAGGATCGGCTCTTCCGCCGTATCCAGGATCAGCTTGCCGAGGGCCTCACGGTCGTGCGGGACTCGTAGCGAGGGCGCGCCACGCAGAGGGCACGGAGAGATGAGTGGCGCGGGACTACGGTTCCCGGGTGCCTCCCTGCTTCGACGTCTACGTCTGGGTCAGGTCCGATGACCGTCAGGCACTACTGTCGCGATTCATCGATCGCTACGTGGATCGTGCCCATCCGGGCGAGCCTCGTTTCGAGCCATTCATGCGCACGTTCGTTGCCAGGGAGCCGCTGCCAGGCGATGCCGCCATGTTGGCCGAGCTGCGTCGTGACGAACATGCAGACTCGGCGTTCTCCCTCTACCTACGGGCCGTCGGGTTCTACGGCGCGATCGTGACGCTCACAGAAGAAGGCGATGTCGTGTTCGGCCTGAGCATCGATGACCCGATGGACGATCCCGTCGCCGAGCGTCGTGCGTTCGAGGTGCTCACAGGGTTGGTGGAGGAACTCGGCGGGAGCTCGGGCATCGGCGGTGTCGAGCTTCCGCCGCCGCAGTCCCTCGCTGAATGGTCCGCGTGCGGCGCTGAGTTCCGCGTCGGGTCGCGTGAGATGCCCTCACGCTGACGAACCGACGGCTGGCACGTCCGTCGGCTGGCCAGGGTCGACAAGGGTCTCCAGGTCGAGCAGTCGCAGGGTGCCAGGATCTTGGCGTGCCGCCAGAGACCAGACGGTCGTGTCGTGGGCAGCGCCCGGCAACCGCACGACTGTCTCCCCTGCGACGTGGAAGTGCCCGTGTACGAGCAGTCGTGGCAGAACGCCCCCGACCGCCCGAGTCACTTTGTCGATGCCCTCGTCGGCATAGGCCAAGATGTCCTCCGGCCAGTCCATGGGGTTGTTGGCGATGATGTCGGCGACGGGCCCGGTGCAGTAGGGCGGAGCCGGGCTGTCATGGGTGAGCATGACCTCGGCGTGACCACCCGCGATCGTGGCTTCCACATGCTCCTCGCGGATCACCTCCGACGGCCACCAGTCGATGCCTTCGGTCAGGAGGTGCCGGTTGACGGACGGCGCGCTTCCAAGCGCGACGAACGAACGGCCCCCCATCACCCAGCGATGCCCACGCGGCAGCATCGTGACGTGGTCGGTGACGTCGATCGGCCTCGGCCCGCCGTCCTCGTGTTGCCAGCGCGGGTCTTCCCAGAGGGCATCGAGGTGGGCCCAGTTCTCGTGGTTCCCCGTGATGCACAGGAGCCGCATCTCGAACTCCGCGCAGACGGACTCGATCGCGGCGAGGTAGGTCTCCGAGTCTGGGCCGTACCCGAAACGGAGGTCACCCAGCTGGCAGGCAACCGACACGTCGCCCCGTTCGCCGAGCAGTCGGAGCCAGTCGACGGCGGCGTTCTGCTCGCCCTCGAGGTCGCCGATCAGCCCGATGATCACGGCGGCCATCATGCCTGACACGAGTCTCACCCTCTGGCCCGAGCGGTCCCTAGTCCCAGCAGTTGCAGGCCGCGAAAGCCGCGGCCACGAAGGCTATGAAAGCGAGGAACCCTTCGGTGCTGCCGATCAGCACGGCTACGCCGTGGGCACGGCGCCTGGGCCGGGTCAGCAGCCCGGCGCTCACGAGGATGGCCATCGCCGGAAAGGGCCAGAAGGTGAGCCACGTCTCCGTTGCCAGCAGAGTGACGTAGACGCCTCCCGCCTGGATGACGAGTGCCGCTCCTCCGACCGCACCCACCTCTTGCGCCCTCGGGCGCGAAGATCGCCGTCCGTAGGCACCGAGGGCGAGGAGGTCGGCGACCACCATCGCCCCGACGACGAAGCCGAAGACAAGCCAGGGAGACATGCTGTTCCCGAACTCGACGAGTGACCCCAGACCGACCGCGAACGCACCGACGACCCAGCGGAGGCTGTGTCGAGGCCGGGTCGGCTCTGGACTGGTGGAGGTCACCCGCTCAGTGTCAGACGGACACGGGCGCGCAGGCGCGAGTACCAGTACTCAACCGAGCTCGATTGGCCGCGTCCTCGATCGTCCATCCGGTCAGCGCCAGAGCGGTGCGATCTCCTTGCGGTAGCCACGGCCGAAGACCCCGCCGATGATCGCGAGCACAGGTCCGGGAACGCTCTCGCGGAGTGCGGACTGCTCGGCGGGCGTGGCGCCGTCCTGCACCCAGGCGAAGAAGGTGCCCGCCTTCGTCACCCCGACGCGGCGGCTGAACTTCTTGCCCATCTCCTTCATGGCCGGCTCGCCGTCGTGCTGGATCAGGGCGGGCTCGGTCTCTGCCTCCTCGTGGTCGAGGTGGGTGACGGTGGTCGTCTGGAGTCGCTCCATCGCCGCAGCCGCGGAGTCGGCGTCGGCTCGGCTCGCCGTACGGCTCAGGTTCGTCATCGCGGTGCGTGTGGTCGCGAGGTCGGCGGCCATGGCCGCGTGCTCTGTGTCGAAGGAGTCGATGGTGGGCGTCGGGATGCCGATCGCCTTCATGGCCGGCCACGCGATCTCGTGCTCGCCCTCGTGGTGCTCGGTGAGCTGGGCGTCGAAGTTCGTCCAGGCCCGGTGGAGCCCCAAGGCCCGGTCACGATCACCGTCGGTGAAGGCGTCGAGGGCCCCGCGGAAGCGGCCGAGGTCGCGACGGACCGCGGCGTGGATCACCTTGTTCATGCTCATGCTCGGAGTGGAAGAAGCCATGCCTCCACGCTAGGGCCTGGCTCCTGATTCTGCCCTGCTGCGCGACGGCCAGAGTCAGGAGCCACGGCCTAGAAGTGCCGGCGCGACGATGCCAGTCGGTTCAGCTCAGAGCCCGCAGCGCCTCGGCCGACTCGGCGACGTGGGTGGCGAACGCCGCGCCGTCGTCGGCCGCGATCCATTGCGCGAAGGCGACGTGGAAGACGGTCACCGCACTGTGCGCCGCGAGAGTGGCGGCCGGCTCGCCGACTCCCCGCTCGTGCAGCGCCTCGGCGGCGGTCTCGGTCATGGCCGCGAGCTTGAGCAGCTCGCGTTCCTGGAGGCTGGGATTGGCCGCGATGATCTTCGATCGGCGTACGGCGTGGTCGCGCCGGTCCTCGAGCAGGCCTCCGGCCGCGACCACCCCGGCCAGGGCCGCATCGAGCGGCGACGAGCCGGCTGGGGCGGCCACGATCGCGTCGTACGTCGCCCCCTGCAGGGTGGCCGAGCCGTCGAAGAGGACCTCTCGCTTGTCGGTGAAGTGGCGGAAGAACGTGCGCTCGGTGACCCCGGCTCGGGCCGCGATGTCACCCGCGGTGGTCTCCTCGAAGCCGCGCTCGGCGAAGAGCTCCAGGGCCGCGCGGATCATCCGGCCCTGCGCGTCCGGCTCCCAGCGACCCATACGCGCAGTCTAGGTGATGACAGTCTCTGACATTAGATGTTAGGGTCGATGTCAGTCACTGACATTCCTCGGAAAGGACCCCTCATGCGTGTCTTCGTCACCGGCGCCTCCGGCTGGATCGGCTCAGCGGTCACCGACGAGCTCCTGG
Source organism: Nocardioides sp. (assembly GCA_036271155.1). Classification (GTDB taxonomy): domain Bacteria; phylum Actinomycetota; class Actinomycetes; order Propionibacteriales; family Nocardioidaceae; genus Nocardioides. Next base: position 7,876 of record DATBBE010000148.1, read on the forward strand.
CCCACGACCACCGGGTCGTGGGGCTCGCTCGCTCCGACGAGGCGGCCGCCGCGCTCGAAGCCAAGGGTGCGAGCGCCCACCGCGGCAGCCTCGACGACCCGGAGAGCCTGGCCGCGGCCGCCAAGGAGGCCGACGCCGTCATCCACCTCGCCTTCAAGCACGACTTCGACGACTACGCCGCCTCCGGACGCACCGAGCACGCAGCCGTCCAGACGATGCTCGACGTGCTCGAGGGCAGCGATCGCCCGTTCCTGCTGGCCTCCGGTCTCGCGTCCGGCGCGAGCGGACTGCTGACCGAGGACGACGCCTCGCCGTTCCGTGGCGCCGAATCGAGGCGCGGCGGCAGCGAGAATCTCGCTCTCGACTACGCCGACCGCGGAGTCCGCTCGGTCGCCCTCCGCTTCGCCCCGACCGTGCATGGGATGGGTGACCACGGCTTCACCTCGAGGCTCACGGAGATCGCACAGGAGCGTGGTGCGGCCGGGTTCGTCGCCGACGGCTCGACCCGATGGGCGGCGGTCCACCGCTCGGATGCAGCGCGCCTGGTCCGGCTCGCGCTGGACCACGCCCCGGCCGGCTCACGGGTGCACGCCGTCGGTGAGGAGGGCATCGAGTCGCGTGCCATCGCGGCTGCCATCGGCGCTTTCCTCGGCGTACCGGCCGTCTCGGTCGCGACGGAGCTTGTCGATGGGCACTTCGGCTGGATCGGTCGCTACTTCGGCATGGACATCACCGCGTCGAACGCCCGCACCCGCGAGCTGCTCGGCTGGACCCCCATCGGCCCCACGCTCCTCGAGGACATCGCGGCCGGTGCCTACGCACTGACGTAGGCCGTCGCGAAGCCTCGCGTCGCAGGCCCGCGCTCTCCCTGCTCGCGCGTGCTCTACTGTCCGGACGATCTGCCGCTAGGGCGAGGGGAGCCGACGTGCCGAGCCCACTGGTCCGGACCAAGCTCCACGTCCCTCCGGTACGCCGCGACCTCGTTCCCCGACCGAGGCTGGCCGACGTGCTCGGCGGCGACCGTGGGCCACGCCTGACCCTGGTCTCGGGGCCGGCTGGGTTCGGCAAGACGACGCTCCTGGCCGCGTGGGCCGACGCTGTCGCGGCCGCGGGACGCCTGGTCGCCTGGGTGTCGCTGGAGGAGACCGAGCAGCAGCCGGACTCCTTCTGGGACCTCGTCGTCACCTCGATCGACACGGTGGCGCCAGGCGTCGTCACCGGGGCAGGGTCGCTTCTCCAGGGCCAGCATCCTCCGATGCAGTCGGTCCTCGCCACGTTGGTCAACGAGCTCGGAGCGCTCCCCGACGGCCTCGACCTCGTGTGGGACGACTACCACCTCGCGGACGGGAGCGCGATCAGCGGCGACGTCGCCTTCCTGCTCGAGCACCTGCCTCCCGGCGTACACCTGGTGATCAGCACGCGCGCCGACCCCGCGCTCCCGGTGGCCCGGTTGCGAGCACGCGGCGAGCTGCTCGAGATCCGGGCGGCAGACCTGCGCTTCACCCTCGACGAAGCGGCGGCGTACCTCAACGACGTCGCCGGTCTCGGCCTCGACGCCCGCGAGATCGCCGACCTCGAGGGCCGCACCGAAGGGTGGATCGCGGCACTGCAGCTCGCGGCGCTCTCGCTCGAGGGCCGCGAGGACGCGTCGGGCTTCATCGCCGGCTTCGCCGGAGACGACCGGTACGTCGTCGACTATCTCGTCGAGGAGGTTCTCGGTCGTCAGCCGGCGGCGGTCCGGGCCTTCCTGCTCGAGACCTCGATCCTGGAGCGCCTCAGCGGCCCTCTCTGCGACGCGGTCACCGGCCGGAGCGGCGGCAAGGCAGTCCTGGAGTCTCTGGAGCGCTCGAACCTGTTCGTCGTCCCACTGGACGACAACCGTCACTGGTACCGCTACCACCACCTCTTCGCCGACGTTCTGCGGGCACACCTGCTCGAGCAGCGGCCTGACGACGTCGCCGGCCTGCACCGGCGGGCCGCCGACTGGTACGCCGCGGCGGGCGAGCCGATGCCCGCCGTCCGGCATGCGCTGGCCGGTGGCGACATCGAGCATGCGGCGGACCTCGTCGAACGCTCGGTCATCGGCCTGCTGCGCGAGCGACAGGAGACGACCGCGCGAAGCTGGATCGACGACATCCCGGACGACGTCGTGCGCCGCCGCCCGGTCCTCGCCGTAGCGTTCATCGGCGCGTTGATGTCGAGCGGAGAGCCGCAGACGGTCGGTGAGCGGCTCGACGACGTGGAGCGAGTCCTGGCCGACCCGCCCTCCGACATGGTGGTGCTGGAGGAGGCCGAGCTGGCACGGCTGCCGGGGGCGATGCAGACCTACCGAGCGGCTCTGTCGCTGATCGCGGGAGACGCGGCCGGCACCGTCGAGCATGCCGACCGTGCGATCGCCGCGGCTGCCCCGGGCGACGACCTGATCGTGGCCGCGGCGTCCGCCCTGTCCGGGCTCGCCTCATGGGGAGGCGGAGATCTGGAGGCGGCCCATCGCGGCTACTCGGTGGCCGTCCAGGGCCTCGAGCGTGCCGGGAACATCTCCGACGTGCTCGGCTGCTCGATCACGCTCGGCGATCTCCGTGTCACCCAGGGCCGCCTCGGCGATGCGCAGCGCACCTACGAGGACGCCCTTCGGCTGGCGGCCAGGCACCAGACGGACGGGCCCCTCCGCGGCACCGCCGACATGGTGGTCGGCCTGACCCAGCTCTCCTTGGAGCGTGGCGACCTGGTCGCCGCTCGGGCTCACTTGGCGCGCCTCGACGAGCTGGGCGAGCCCAATGGACTGCCTCAACATCCCTACCGATGGCGGGTGGCTCGCGCGCGCCTGCGTGCGATGGAGGGTGACTTGGGCGAAGCGGCGGTTCTGCTGCAGGACGCCGAGCGCGTGTACGTCGGGGACTTCTCCCCGAACGTGCGGCCTGTCGCGGCCCAACGTGCGCGGGTGCTGGTCGCGCAGGGGCGCATCGGCGAGGCGCTCGAGTGGGCGCGGGAGCAGCGCCTGTCCCCGACTGACGACCTGCACTACGTCCGCGAGTACGAGCACGTCACCCTGGCTCGGATCCTGATGCACCAGGAGGGCTCGCCAGCAGACCGGCAGGCGGCCCGCGGCCTGCTGGACCGGCTCCGGGTCGCGGCCGAGGACGGTGGACGCCGCGGCACCTTGATCGAGATCTTGACGCTGCAGGCGCTGGCGCATCACGCCGAGCACGGACGGCACGACGTACCCGGGGCGCTCACCCCGCTGGAGGAGGCGCTCCGGCTGGCGGAGCCGGAGGGGTACGAGCGTGTGTTCGTCGATGAGGGTGCTCCGGTCGCCGTGCTGCTCGAGGCACTCGTCCGACGCGACCCCACGTGGGCCTACCCGCGGCGCCTGCTCGACGCCTTCGGCCCCGAGACACCTGCGCCCGCAGGGCAGGGTCTGGTGGACCCGTTGAGCCCGCGTGAGCTCGACGTGCTGCGACTGCTCGCCACCGACCTCGACGGTCCAGCCGTCGCACGTCAGCTCGTCGTGTCCCTCAACACCGTGCGGACCCACACCAAGAACATCTACGCCAAGCTCGGCGTCAACACTCGCCGAGCGGCGGTCTCCCGGGCCGGGGAGCTCGGGTTGCTCTCGCCCACCGCGCGCTGACGAGGCCGAAGATCACCACGTCACTCACCACATGATGTGATCCGGGCTCACCCTCCCGGCTCCTAGCTTGCGGTCATGAACACCGCAACCACCACCGACCCGGACGGGTCCGGCTGGTACGAGATCCGCCTCCAGGGGCGTCTCGACCACCGATGGTCAGCACGGTTCGACGGCATGACGCTGACCACCGGCGACGGCTTCACCCTTCTCGCGGGTCGAGTCCACGACCAGGCCGCCCTGCACGGCCTGCTGCACCAGCTGCGCGACATGGGTCTGACCCTGGTCTCGGTCACCCAGGCAGAGCCAGATGGCACGCCGCGCTCATCCACCCACCCGACACATCCAGCACCAGGAGCCTGACATGACCGCCACAGCCACAGCCCCAGCCGCCGCAGCCGTCGTACCTCGTGATCCCACGCGGAGCCACGCCCGTGCGGCCGGGATCTTCTACCTCCTCACGTTCCTCTCCTCGATCCCCGCCCTGATCCTGATCGGGCCGGTCCTGAACGACGCCGGCTACGTCACCAGCGCCGGCCACGACACCCGGGTCCTCTGGGGCTGCCTCCTCGACGCCGTGAACGCCCTCACCGCCGTGGGCTCCGCGGTCGCGATCTACCCCGTGGTGAAGCGACGGAACGGGTCGATGGCACTCGGCTTCGTCACGTCCCGCCTCATGGAGGCGGCGGTGATCATGATCGGCGTCGTCAGCCTGCTCGCGGTCGTCACGATGCGCCAGGGCTTCGCCGGCTCGGGCGTCGACGCAGCCTCGCTGACGGTCACCGCCCACGCACTGGTCGACGTCCGGAACTGGACCTTCCTCTTCGGCCCCGGTCTGATGCCGGCGATCAACGCGGTCCTGTTCGGCACGCTGCTCTACCGCTCACGGCTGGTGCCCCGCATCATCCCGACCGTCGGCCTGATCGGCGCGCCCCTGCTGTTCGCGGCGTTCATCGCGGCGCTGTTCGGTGGCATCGACCAGGTCTCCGGGACCTCCTTCCTGCTGACCCTCCCGGTGGGGGCATGGGAGCTCACCATCGGTCTCTGGATGACCTTCAAGGGCTTCCGGCCCGCAGCCGTCGCTGCTCTCGACACCCGGAACGACGCCTGAGCCACTCGACTGAGCCAAGAAGAGGCGGCCCCGCACCCGCGGGGCCGCCTCTCGGCGATCCCGGTCTGGCGAGAAAACGCGGACGAATTCGGCGACACGCCCGCTGACTCGGCCAGGTTCGTCCGCGTTTTCCCTGAAGGCCGGCGCGTTGCTCCGGGCCTGCGCGTCGGACAGACTCCAGGTATGGCGGTCACGGTGGTCGAGACCATCCCCGGTCTGCTGGCCGCCGCGGTCGAGAGAAGCCCCGAGGGCCCTTGGCTACACGCCGACGACGGCTCGCTGACCTTCGGCGGCGCGGCCCGCCAGGTGGCCCGGCTCGCCGGGGTGTTCCACGAGACCGGGGTGCGTCACGGAGACCTCGTCGTGGTCACCGCCCGCACCACGCCGGCGTACGTCCTCTGTTGGCTGGCCCTGGCATCGCTCGGTGCGGTCACCGTGCCCACCGACCCCGCCGGCACCCTGGACGAGCTCACCGGACTCCTCCATCAGGTGAACCCGCGCGTGATCGTCACCGACGCCGCCCTGCGGCCCCATGTCGCGGAGGCCGCCGGGCAGCTGGACGCCGAGGTGCTCGACCTCGACGACCTGCTCGGGGACTGGACGGACGAGCGGGCCACGGGAGAGGTCATGGGGCAAGCGACGGTCGGTCCCGACGACCTGGCCGTGCTCATCCCGACCTCGGGCACGACCGGGAAGTCGAAGCTCGTCATGCAGACGCACCGCGCGTACGCGTGGGCCGGGACGGGGTTTCCGTACTGGATGGAGCTGACGGCCGAGGACCGGCTCATGACGTCCTTGCCGCTCTTCCACGTCAACGCCCCGGCGTACTCCGTGCTCGGCTCCCTCTCGGCGGGTGCTGGGTTCGTGCTGCTGCCGCGCTTCTCGGCCCGTGGGTTCCTCGACTCGGCTCGCCGCCACCGCGCGACCGAGTTCAACGCCATCGGCGCGATGCTGGAGATCCTGATGCGGCAGCCGGCCAGGCCGGACGACGCCGAGACGGATCTGCGGCTGTGCTACACCGGGCCGTCGCCGGCTCGTGAGTGGCAGGAGGCGTTCGAGGAAAGGTTCGGCCTGAGGGTCGTCTGCGGCTACGCGATGTCGGAGTCGCCGTACGGTCTGATCTGGCGACATGGCGAGCGACCCTTCGGCACCCTCGGCTCGCCGCGCCAACATCCCACGTTGGGCACGGTGAACGAGGCCCGCGTGGTCGACGACGACCAGGACGTCGTGACGGGTGAGGTCGGCGAGCTGCTGCTCCGCAACCCGACTCTCACGCCGGGCTACTGGCAGATGCCCGAGCAGACCGAGGCGACCCTCGTCGACGGCTGGCTGCACACCGGCGACCTTGTCACTGCGTACGCCGACGGCACCTACACGTTCGTCTCGCGCAAGAAGGAAGTGCTCCGGAGACGCGGCCTGAACCTCTCACCGACCGAGGTCGAGGAGGCGATCGCCGCTCATCCCGACGTTCTCGAGGTGGCCGTGGTCGCAGTCCCCTCGGAGCTGACCGAGGACGAGGTCAAGGCGTTCGTCGTGCCGGGCCCCGACGTCAGTCTCGACTTCGAGCAGCTGCGTGCCTGGACCGGGGAACGGCTCTCCGCGTTCAAGGTGCCGAGGTTCTGGCAGGCGCTGGACGCCCTGCCGCGTACGCCGACGTCACGCGTGGCGAAGCATCGGCTCCCGGAGGGCCACCCGGACGACGAGTATGACGCTGAGGCTCCGAGCTAGTGCGGCGCTAGATACTGAAGAACAGGTTGAGGAACCGTTGGGCGACGTCGGTGTCGCCCCGGATGGTCCCGCCGTTCGTCCGCCCGAAGGCCCTCAGCACGAGACTCGCCGCGTCGAACTCGAGGTACGCCGGCAGGCTCTCGATCTCGCCCTCCTCATAGGTGAGACCCTCGCCACTGACCGAGACGCGGAAGTCGCCCGCGTTCGCGCCGCCCACGCGTACGCCGATCGTGAAGGGCTCCGTCACTGTCTCGGCACGCACCGTCCCCTGCCAGATCGCGAACATGAACGGCACGAGCAGATCGGCCGCCTCGCCGGACAGGGTGTGACCGCGACCGCTCGTCTCGCGGATGTCCCACGAGTGCACTCCGTAGTCCATGAGCTGACCGGCGGCGTAGAAGAACGCCGGGACCGGTCCCATGTACGCGTGGGTGACCAGCAGGCCGGTCCAGTCATCGGGGCCGAGCGCCTCGAGGATGCCTTGCATCTTCTCGAAGTCGACGCGCAGGCGCTCCATCAGCTCCGCCTGCGGCACCCCCCGGAACGCGGTCGCGCCTTCGTTGGCGAGCTGCGCCATGGCCGGGAGGCCGGCCGGCTCCGGCACCTCGCCCGTCCCGCGCGCCGCGTCGAAGGCACGGAAGTAGCCCTCCGTCGTGTCGACGAGGTGGCCGACGATGTCGCGCGTCGTCCAGTCCGTGCACGCGGTCGGGGACTCCCAGATCTCCGGCTGCTCGGCCATCGCGAACATGCGCTCGGCCTCGTCGCGGACGACGCGCAGGATCGTCGCCTTGCCGTCGTAGGTCATGGCGTTCCACTCACTCATGCACAACACCTCTTCTGATGGGCGCGGGTACGCCGTTACTCGTCGAGCTGGTGACCACCGAAGAACATCAGCGGGTCGCTCAGGAGCTCGATCTGGATGCCGTCGGGATCCTTGAAGTACATGGACTCCTCGATCCCGAGGTCGGGTCCGGCGTAGGACACCCCGGCCGCCTCCAACCGCCCCTGGGCCTGCTCCCACTGGTCGCGCGGCATGGAGATCGCGATGTGCTGGACACCACCGATGGCCTCGATGCCCGGCTCGAGGCCGAGCCCGGGGAAGTCGAAGAAACCGAGCAGCGTCTGGTTGCCCAGGTCGAAGAAGAAGTGCGAGGAGCCCTGGTAGTCGCGGTTCTCCACGAGCTCGACCAAGGGGAAGCCGAGGACGTCCTGGTAGAACCGGATCGTCTGCTCGACGTCCGAGCAGATCAGGGCCGCATGGTGGATCCCGCGCCCCGGGGAGTGGCGTTCGCCGACCGGGCGCAGGTGCTTCTCGCGGAGCTCGGCCCTCCGGGCCTCGAGCTCGGGCAGCTGGGACTCGTCCAACATCTCTTACCTCGTTCTCTTCCACGCGCAGGTAGTTGAGATCACAACTACACTATTCACCTTCGGGCCCGTCGACGGAAGGGTCGGGGCCGGGCGTTCCCGGAGCCGGGACCTCGCGGTGCGGCCGCGACTGCCAGGTGGCCCAGTCGGCGCTGACGTCGCCGGCGGCGCGGAGAAGCTTCGGCAGGTGCTGGTCGAGCAGATGCTCAGTGGAGGTCTCCGCGGCGTGGACGGTGACGTTCATGGCGGCCCGCACGGTGCCCGTGCCGTCGCGAACCGGGACGGCGATGGAGCGGACGCCGGGGGCGAGCTCCTCGTCGGCCAGGGCCCAGCCGCGGGCGCGGACCTGGGTGAGCTCGGCGTCGAGCCGGGTCGCGATGAGCTCGACCGACGCAGGCGACAGCACGACCGACGACCGCGACGGAGCCGCCAGGACACTCGCGAGCTCATCGGGCGAGAGGGCGGCCAGGAGCACCTTGCCCTGCGAGGTGACGGGGGCTGGGAACAGAGTGCCGATGTCGACTCGCAGGGCGATGATCTTCGGCACCGAGACCCGAGCGACGTAGACGATGTCGCTCCCATCGAGCTGCGCCATCGAGGACGACTCGCCCGTCGTTCGCACGAGGGCCTCGAGATGGGGGCGGGCGATGTCCCAGAGGCCGAGGGAGGCGACGTACGCCGTGCCGAGGGTGAGGCACTTCGGCGTCAGCGAGAACGCGCCGTCGATGGACCTCACATAGCCGAGCTCCTGCAGGGTCAGCAGCAGTCGTCGGGCGGTGGGTCGGGCCAACCCTGTCCCGGCAGCGACCTCCGCGAGCGACATCTGCCGGTGTGACTCGTCGAAGCAGCGAAGGACGTCGAGGCCGCGTGCGAGCGCCTCGACGAAGTCCGGTCCCGAGCCACGGCCAGCCACCGACGTACCTAGGAGTCCGAGCCGGGGTCGCCGAACATCGTGCCGCGCGCGCCATGGGTGCTCTCGGACTGGAAGTCCGTGTACTGGTAGGGGTTGTCCAGCATCTTGCCGCCCTCGGGCAGTGCGGGGTGCATGCCGGCCTCCCAGGTCTCCTCGCCCATGGCCGAGCGCAGGTGGTCGATCGTGGCGTCGATGCCCCGGCGTACGGCGGCCTGGTCGAAGCCGACCAGCCTGCCGGCGTCCTTCACGACCTTCCCGTCGACGAGCACGGTGTGCACGTCGCCGCGCTGTGCCTGGAAGGCGACGTGGCCGTAGGGGTTCACGATCGGGAACGACACCGGAGAGTCGTCGTTCTTGAGAAGGACGAGGTCAGCCTTCTTCCCGGCCTCGAGACTTCCCAGGTCGGAGCGTCCCAGCGCACGCGCCCCGCCCCGCGTCGCCCAGTCGACGACGTGCTCGGCGCGCAGCGAGAGGGCGGTGACGGTGTCGCCCTTCACGTGCGCCTCGAGGTGCTCCCGTGACCGGTCGGCACCGAGCGTCGTACGCATCGCCGAGAACAGGTCGCCGCTCCACCACACGCTGGTGTCCATCGACAGCGACACCGGGATGTCGTACTGGCGCACCTGCCAGGTCGGGGGATACCCCTGACCGGCGCTCTGCTCGGACTCCGTCGATACCGACACCGAGCCGCCGGACGCCGCGATCCGCTGGTAGGAGTCGGTGCTCAGCGAGGCCGCGTGGACGTAGATGCTCTCCGGCCTGGCGAAGCCGTTCTCGTGGATCAGCCGGATGCCGTCGTCGTTCGTGGCACCCCACACCCCGGCGTGGGTCGTGACGGCGAGGCCCAGCTCGCGTGCCACCTCGAACGCCGGCCGCTCGGGGAACGCCGGGTCGCCGGTCACGTCGAAGGCGAGCTGGAAGCCGAGCATGTCGCCCGCCCCGGTACGCCGACGCTCGAAGAAGTCGCGGACGGCCGGGTCGGCGGTCCACTCCCACGGGCCCGCCTGGATGTTGCCGTAGGCCAGGACGAACCGTCCCGGCGTCGCCTGGAGCGCGTCGACCGCGGCGTCCGCGTGGTCGACCGTCTGCAGCCCGTGCGACCAGTCGACGGTGGTGGTGACGCCGGCCTCGAGTGACTCCCAGGCGGAGAGAAGGTTCCCGGCGTGGATGTCTTCGGGTCGGAACGTCTTGCCGTGCTCGAGGTAGTACCAGACGAAGTACTGCGTCAGCGTCCAGTCGGCGCCGTACCCACGCATCGCGGTCTGCCACATGTGTCGATGGGTGTCGATCATCCCGGGCATCACGATGCCGCCGGACGCGTCGATCTCGCGGGTGCCCTCGGGCACCTCGAGGCTCGGGCCCACCGCCTCGATCGTGTCGCCGACGACCAGCACGTCGCCGGTGTGGTGGACGGTGTGGCTGTCGTCCATCGTCAGCACCGTGCCGCCGCGCAGGACGATCGAGTCGGTCATGGGTCCTCCCTGGTCCTGCGTGTCGCTGGTCCACCGTACGGATGTCCGCCTGGCGTCACCCTCGACCCGACTCTGCGCGCTGTCAAGGCCTTGACGACGGTTCAGAGCGTGATTGACTGGGCGGACACTTGTCCGTTCCCGAGCAAAGGATCCGTGTTGGCCGACCCTCCGAGCGGGCCACTGTCGGGGTTGCTCGTCGCCGACTTCTCGCGCGTGCTCGCCGGTCCCTATGCCACGATGCTGCTCGCCGACCTGGGGGCAGAGGTGATCAAGGTCGAGGCGCCGGTCGGTGACGACACCCGGGCCTGGATGCCGCCCGTGCGCGACGGCATCTCGACGTACTACCTCGCGGTCAACCGCAACAAGCGCTCGGTCGTCCTCGACCTGAAGGACGACGTGGACGTCGTGCTCGCCCGCGAGCTGGCCGGCCGCGCCGACGTGATGATCGAGAACTTCCGGCCCGGCGGCCTCGACCGCTTCGGGCTGGGGTACGACGACGTGGCGGCGGGCAACCCGGGCATCGTCTACGCCTCGATCAGCGGCTTCGGCACCACCGAGCGAGGGCGGGTGCTGCCCGGCTACGACCTCATCGTGCAGGCGATGTCGGGGCTGATGAGCCTCACCGGATCGCCCGAGACCGAGCCGTTCCGCTCGGGCATCTCGGTCTTCGACGTGATGGCCGGCATGCATGCGAGCATCGGCATCCTCGCCGCCCTCAACGCCCGCCACGACACCGGAGAAGGGCAGCACGTCGAGGTCAACCTGCTGTCGTCGGCACTCTCCGGGATGGTCAACCAGACCAGTGCGTACGTCGCCGGCGGGGTCGTCCCGCAGCGGATGGGCAACACCCACCCGAGCCTCTACCCCTACGAGCCGATCCCGTGCTCGGACGGCGAGCTGATCATCACCTCGGGCAACAACGTGCAGTTCCGCAAGCTGTGCGAGGTGATCGGTGCCCCCGAGCTCGCCGATGACCCGCGCTTCGTGCGCATGGAGGACCGCAACGCGCATCGCGACGAGCTGCGTCCCCTGCTCATCGAGCGGCTGTCGAAGCGCACGACGATGGACTGGTTCGGCCGGATCATCGCCGCCGGCGTGCCGTGCGGACCGATCAACGACGTGTCCGCGGGCGTCGGCTTCGCCACCGAGATCGGCCTCGAGCCGGTCGTCGAGGTCGGCGAGGGCGATGCGATGGTCCCGTCGATCCGCAACCCGATCAGGTTCTCCGAGACACCGGCCGACTACCGACGCCCGCCGCCTGCTCTCGACCAGCACGGCGAAGAGATCCGAGCGTGGCTGAGAGGAGACGCATGAGCGACGGACTGGAGTTCCCCACCTCCCTCGGCACGTCGACCCCTGACGAGATCCGGCTGCTCGGGCAGAGCCTGACCGACGATCTGATGGGCCAGGTCGGCTTCGGAGAGCTCGCCTTCTGGCTGGTCGCGCTGCGCCGTCCGACCCCTCAGGAGACTCGCGTGTTCGAGGCGGTCCTCGTCGCGCTGGCCGACCACGGCTTCACCCCGACCGCGATCGCGGCCCGGCTCACCTACCTCTCCGCACCAGACTCACTGCAGGGTGCGCTGGCGGCCGGTCTCCTCGGCGGAGGCTCGCGGTTCCTCGGCGTGACCGAGGACTGCGGCCAGTTCCTGCACGGCGTGCTCGCTGCGCAGGACGAGCTGCCGGCTGGCGACGACACGGCCGGATGGGATGCGCTCGCCCTTGACGCCGTACGCCGTGAGCGCGAGGCCGGCCGGTACGTGCCGGGTCTTGGCCACCCGGTGCACAAGGTGCTCGACCCTCGCACCCCGAGGCTGATCGCGATCGCCGAGGAGGAGGGCCTGCGCGGCCCCCACCTGCGACTGTTCGAGGCGATCGGCCGCACGCACGAGCAGGTGCTCGGACGTCGTCTGCCGCTCAACGGCGCGGGTGTCTGCGGGGCGGCGCTGGCCGATCTCGGCCTACCGGTCGAGCTGCTGCGCGGATTCGCACTGCTCGCGCGGGCGGCCGGGCTGCTCGGGCAGATCGCGGAGGAGCAACGACGCCCGATCGGGATGGACGCCTATCTCACCGTCGACCGCAACGCCGTCTACGTCGACCCTCCCGAGAGCTCCACACCCGCGACGCCCGAGGAGAAGGAGTAGTCATGGCCACCGTCGCCGCGGTCATCGCCTCGACCCACCACCCCTTCTACTACCGCGCCAGCACCGCGACCGGCGACGATCGACCGCCGTTCGCCGACGAGTGGCAGGCCAAGATCGAGACGTTCCGCGAGACGCTCACCCGCGCCAACGCCGACGTCCTCGTGATGGTCGGCAGTGACCACTTCCACCAGCTGTGGCTGGACAACATGCCGCAGTTCCTGGTCGGCAAGGCGCCGTACTACGACGCCAACTGGTACAACGAGGAGCGCGAGTTCCACCTTCCGCGGATGACCCTGAAGGGCGACGAGGATCTCTCCCAGCACATCCTGCGCAACGGGCTCGACATGGACTTCGACCTCGCGTTCAGCAACGAGCTGCGGATCGACCACAGCATCACCTGCCCGATCATCACGCTGCGGCCGCAGGCCGACCTGCCGATCGTGCCCATCTACACCAACATCTTCGCCCCGCCTTTGCCCCAGCCGAAGCGGTTCGTCCAGCTGGGCAAGGCGATCCGCGAGATGGTCGAGTCGTGGCCGTCGGAGCAGCGGGTGGCGATCATCGGTACCGGGCACCTGTCGCTCGAGCTCGGGGGGCCGCGTCAGTTCGGCGAGCACGGACCCGATCCGGAGTTCGATCGGAAGGCCGTCGAGTGGATCGCGAACGGCGACCTCGAGGGGTGCCTGTCCGAGGTGACGCTCGACAGCCTGCATGCGCCCGGCAACGCTACCCACGGCTTCATGGACTTCATGCTGATGATGGGGGTGGCCGGCGAGGGCGCGAAGGCCGACCATGCCGACTCGCTGGACCTGTTCCACACCATGGAGGCGTACTTCACGTGGTACCCGGAGGCGTCGGGTGTGGGGTCGGGGGAGGTGGGGGCGTGAGCAAGTACCTGGTGGACAAGTTCCTCTACACCGTCGACCGCGATCCGGAGCTGGTCGAGCGCTACCGCGAGGACCCGGCGGAGACGGTCAGGTGGTGGGAGGCCGAGCTGGCCAACTCGATCCTCAGCTGTCACTCCTCTGAGCGGTCGACGTGGCTCGCCTTCTCCGAGGAGGAGCGCGACGCCCTGGTGCGCCAGGACCACGTGGCTCTGTTCGGGATGGGGGCACATCCGTTCCTGACGCTGACCCTCTTCATCGCGATGTTCGAGCGCGACCATGGCCCTCTGGAGTACCAGATCGCTTACGGCCGGGCACTCCAGCACCTCTCGCTTCCCTATCCGGACATCACGACATGAGGGCAGCGGTGCTCCACGCGCCGGGCCTGCCGCCGTCGTACGGCGAGCATCCGGCGACCGCGGACGGGCCGGGCACGACGATGGTCCGGGTCACGGCCGCGCCGATCGTGCCGCTCGACCTGCTGTGTGCCTCCGGGGAGTCCTACTTCGGCGTCCCCGCGACTCCCTATGTGCCCGGCGGCCAGGGCGTGGGTGTCGTCGAGTCGTCGGAGTCGTTCCAGCCCGGGACGCGCGTCTGGTTCTTCGCGACCGCCGGGATGCAGCCGGGTGACGGGTCGCTGGCCGAGACCTGTGTGGTGCCGGACGGCGACATCGTGCCCCTCGAGGCCGGTGTGCCCGACGAGCTGGCCGCCGCCGTGGGGCTGTCCGGAGTCGCCGCCTGGATGGCGCTGGCGTGGCGAGCGCGGCTCCAGCCTGGAGAGCGGGTGCTGGTGCTCGGCGGCAGCGGTGCGGTGGGGCAGGTAGGCATCGGTGCCGCGCGGGTGCTGGGTGCGGAGTCGGTGGTCGCGGTGACACGGCCCGCCTCGGTCGAGCGCGCGCACACCGCCGGTGCCGACGTCGTCGTCCCGCTGGCGGGCGAGGTCGATGCGGTGACTGAGGCCCTGGCC
>DATBBE010000149.1:0-10868 GCA_036271155.1 Nocardioides sp.
GTCTCCGCCCAGCACCTGGACGCGACCGGCCTGGCCGGTGGCCAGTACGGCAACGGGCTCTTCACCGACGACGAGGGCGCCGCCACCGTGTTCCTGCCCGTGGCCGCGAGCTTTCGACCCGTCGGTCGGATTGAGCTCGCTGCCCTGCCACCCGTGGATCTCGCTGTCGTCACCCACGACGGCGGCGAGGACGGCATCGACCGCGCCTATGGGGCCCTGGCCGCGTACGTCGCGCGTCACGCCCTCGCCCTCGACGGCGACATCCGAGAGTTCTACCCCGTGAACCGACACCACACCGACGACCCGGAGGGCTGGCGTACCGAGATCGGCTGGCCGATCTACCCCACCGGCACACCTACCCATCCAGGCAGCTGATCCCGAGGTCAAGCCTCACAGGCTTGGAGCTCCTTGCGATCAGTGCACTTCGGCCGTCGGCCTGACCTGAACGACTCTTACGTGACGTCTGCCCGCGGTCGTCGTTGTTCACCTGGAGACGTCGATCCCCCGACAAGGCGCCCACCTGGAGGACCCATGACCAGCACAACGCGCACCACTCCGCCGTGGCGCCGACTGGCCGCCCTCGGCATCGGGCTTCTCACCGCCGCTGCGGCCGCAGGGTTGGCGGGTCTGAACCTTCCGGTGTGGGCCGCCGCAGCCGGCGGCGTCGTCGCGGGCCACACCGTCGCGGGCGGACTCGTGGCATGGGACGCCCGGTACTTCCCGGACCTGGAGATGGTCTCCGAGGCCGGCGTCGCGTAGGCACCCGCCTACTACGCCTACGGTAAGCCGATGGACGCCCACGAACTTGACCACCAGCGACTCGCCGAGCTCCAACAGTCGACGACGTCCACCGTTGACGACCTCAACACGGCGCTCCAGGCCGTGAGCCACCAGCTCCTTGACCTGCAACAGCGCTTGCAGGCGCTCGAGGATCGCGCCAACTACGCCACCTGACGTGTCCCCGCCTGATGCATGTCTCTCAGGTGCGCCCAACGGGGCATTGAACCGGGGTCATCCCTCGATCTGCCAAGCGTGTGGCGTTGTCGAGGAGGGGAAAGCGGCGTTGGGAGGAAGGAGTTCCAGGAGAATGACTGCATCGCCGCTGGCCACTAGTTGGCGGCCTGGAACGTCAGCGACCTCTCCGTTCGAGCTGACGGCATAGCCCGCGGGGTCCAGCCACCGGGCGTGATCGGCCTGGGGGCCGCCGCCGCCGTTGTCTATTCGGGCTGGTCAGACCTGGCGTCTCCTCAAGCCGGAAGGAGATGTAGACCAGAAGGACGTCGGGTTGCTCGCGCCGATGGCTCCACCGGAGCCGCGACTGAAGCTCTGCCTTGCGTCCGAGAGCTCGATGGCGAGCAGATCGGTGACGTCGTGGCGGTGGGCCAGGTGCCAAGCCATCGCCTCCAGACGATGGGTGTGATGACCGCGGAGAGGTAGGACCCTCGGCTGGTGACCTCTTGCGTCGAGCGATCGGCTGGGTAGTTGACTCAACCGCGCCGGTAGACATCTGCGCGATGCTCGATGCGGAGCACGACCACCTCGCGCGGGTCGTCGCGGACTCTGTAGAGCACCCGGTAGGTGCCCCGCCGCGCGGAACGGACGCCAGACAGGTCGCCTCTCAGCGTCTTGCCGACTCGTTGCGGGTTCTCCAGGAGCGGCCCGGTGATGAACTCCACGACCGCCGCAGCCACCCCTTGGGGCAGCCCGCTCTGGATGGCGCGGACGGTGGGTGGCGTGACGACGAGCTCGTAGGGACGCTCTTGGCTCACTGGCGCAGCGATCGCACCGCGTCGACCCCGCGGATGACGTCTCCGGCACGATAGGCCTCATCGGCCTCACGGATGTCGGCAAGAGCCTGAGGATCGCTCAGCACGACAAGGGTCTCTTCGAGCTCCTCGAGGTCATCAAGGCTGAGGATGACGGCTGCTGCACGGCCGTTGCGAGTCACCGTGACGCGCTCATGCTCGCGCTCCACACGGGCGATCACGTCACTGAAGTGATTGCGGACGTCCCGGAGTGGCTCGGTGCTCATGTACACAATTGTGGCGCATATTGGTTTTGCGTTCAAGCCGACATGAAGGTCTTGCTGGTGCCGAATGCCGTCCGTCCTCGTGTGAGTGAGGACGGCGGGTACCCCAGGGGAGTTCACCTAGCGGCCCCGGTCTGAGCAGCGCCCCGTGCCTGCCGGGCCCTATCGTGCGGGAGTCATGCCGAAGGACGGAGTCCGATGGCGGCTCGTGGCTGGAAGGGATCCCATGCAGGCTGTCGGTGAGACGCAGTGGTTCCGCATGAGCGAGGTCGGCGACGGAATCTCCCTGGTCGAGGAGCCGTACGTCGATCCGTTGCTGTCGGCGAACATCTGGCACGTCCGCGGACGGGATCGTGACCTCGTCGTCGACTCCGGGCTGGGCGTCGTGTCGCTGCGGACGCAGCTCCCGTGGCTCTTCGAGCACGACCCTGTCGTGGTGCTGACGCACGCCCACCTCGACCACATGGGTGGCGCGTCCGAGTTCGTCGACTGCCGCGTCCACGCAGTCGAGGCCGCCCAAGTACGCCGGCCGGGCGCGGTCAGCCTGCACGGGCCGGCCTTGCTGGAGATCCTGGGCCTCGACGCGGGCGACGAACCTGTCCCCGACCTCCTGCTGGAGGCACTCCCCCACGACGGCTACGACCCCGCGGCGTACGCGCTGCACGGCTCTCCCGAGGTGACCGAGCTGGCGGACGACGACGTCGTGGACCTGGGCGACCGTCGGCTCCGCGTCCTGCACCTGCCGGGCCACACCCCCGGGTCGATCAACCTCTACGACGCGGACGCCGGCCAGCTCTTCACCGGTGACGTGCTGTATGACGACGGCCTCATCGACACGTGCATCGGGTCGGACGTCGATGCCTACCTCGCGAGCATGCGCCTTCTCCTCGACCTTCCGGTCGAGCGGGCCTTTCCCGGGCACGGACGCATCCTGGACGTCGGCGACGTACGACGCGTGGCCGCCGGCTACCTCCGGTCGCGCGGCGCGGACCCGGAGGGTCAGCTCCCGTAGCTCAACCGCGCCCGACGGTCATCAGCCGAGCGCGGCAGGCCAGCTGGAGGGCGAATCGCTCGTCGGCGTCGTTCAGGTCCGTCGGCAGCACGGTCGCGATCTGCGCCATCCGGTACACCACCGCGTTGCGGTGCAGGTTGAGCCGCGTGGCAGCACGCTTGAGCGAGCCCCGCTCGTCCAGGTACGCGTGCAGCGTGTCGATCAGGAGGGTCGCCTTCTGGGGACCGAGTGCGTCGAGCGGGGCGAGCAGGTCGCTCACGGTGTCGCGAGCGGTGTCGGTCACGAGCCACTCCGCGAGCATCCGTCTCAAGCCGAGCGAGTCGAAGGTGGCGATGCTGACCGGCTCTTCGCTGAGCCTCGCCGCGGCGAGCGCTGTGCGGGCCTCCTCCGCGGAGGCGCGCAGGCCCGAGGCGCCCTCATGCGGAGTCGCGACGCCCACCCGGATCCGCGTCGAGGGATACCGGACCAGCAGGTCGGCGAGCACCTCGTCGACCGCCTGGCGAACAGCGTCGTCGGAGTCGCGCCCGGGATCTGCTCGGGTGGTGCGGACCAGGACGAACGAGGAGTCGGGGCGCGCCACCATCCACGAGGTGCGGGAGTCGCGCGGACGGCGGGCGATCAGCGTGACCAGGTCGTCCTCGAACCTCGTCAGGATCGACTCGTCCCCTGTGGTGTCCGCAGCATCGGGAGCCAGCCGTACCGCACAGTGCCAGCCGTGGACCGGCACGCCCACGTCCAGCGCACGCTCGGAGACCGCCGCGAGGTTGACCTGGGCACAGAGGAGCAGCTGGCTCAGGGCCCCCGAGGCGGACCGGATCGGTCGCAGCGTGTCCCGCTCTCGGGCGGTCAGCACACGCGACAGCGTGGCGGCGGCGAGGGTCGCGGCGAGGGTCGCCGGGTCGCCGGCCTGGGACGACCGCACCGACCCCTGGATCCGCCCGTCGACGTCGACCTCGGTGCCCGTGCCCACCGACCCCCGGAGGTCTGTCTCGGCTGACAGCTCGAGCGGGACGGCCGACAGGCGTGAGAGAGTCCGCAGGATCGTCTCGGCGTCGGCAGCGGGGTCGGGCTCGTACTCCGTCGCGGCGGCGAGCCGAGCGAGCGCCGCGCGGGTGTCGCCGCTGACCGTGGCCGCGAGCCGGTCCAGCACCTGCAGCGGGTCGGCGTCGTCCTGGACGTCGAGCAGCGCGACGTGACCCCGTCTCGCCAGGCTCTCCGCGGTCATCGAGCGGCGGGTGCTCCGCCGGAGGACCAGGGCGGAGACGTCGCGCTCCGCAGCGCGGCGTACGAGGACGTCGAGCTGGTATCCGGCGGCCGGGACCTGGGACGAGCGGCTCAGCACCGCCACAGCTCCGGGGACGAGCGCCTCCGTGGACGTCATCTCCTCCAGCAGGGTGACCTGGGTGACCAGCCGCGGGGCCTCGGGTTTCACCCGAGCTTGCAGCAGCGAACCCAGTGGCCCGGCCAGCAGCTCGTCGATCGTGGTCGGAATCGGGTACTCCTTTGGGCGGCGGTCACAGTCTTACAGAGGAACCTCGTACTGCGAGCACAAGAGTAGCCACTCGTTCGCTCCTACAGTGAGCCCGTGCTCATCCAGTCTGACGACATCACAGCGCTCGCTCGCGGGTGTGCCGTGCTGGGTACCGGCGGCGGCGGAGAGGTCGTGACGGGCGCCCTGGTCGCGCGTCAAGCCCTCGCCGACCACGGCCCGGTCCGGTTGGTGGGTCTCGACGACCTGCCGGACGACGGCATCCTCATGCCGGTGGGCGGGATCGGAGCCCCGTCCGTGAGTGCCGAGAAGATCGGGTCCGGCGACGAGGTCGAGTTCCTGCGCGAGGCCGTCGAGTCGGTGCTGCGGCAGCCCGTCGTCGCCCTGATGGCGAGCGAGATCGGCGGCGGCAACGGGCTCTACCCCATTGCCGCGGCGGCCCGCACCGGGCTGCCCTTGGTCGATGGCGACGCGATCGGCCGTGCGTTTCCCGAGGTGCACATGGTGTCGATGAACGTCGCAGGCCTGCGCCCCGAGCTCGTCGTCGTGGCCGACGAGCGCCGCAACGTCGTCGTGCTGCGGCCGGTCGACGGGCCCTGGGCCGAGCTCCTCGCCCGTTCGGTGACCGAGGTGTTCGGCGGGTCCGCCGCCATGGCGGACTACGTGATGCAGGTGTCCGTGGCTAGGGGCGCGATCATCGAGGGGTCAGTGACCAAGGCCCTGGAGATCGGTCGCACGGTCATGGCAGCCAGTGACCCGGTCGCCTCCCTGCTGGAGGCCGTTGACGCCGTGCAGCTTCTCGAGGGCAAGGTCGTCGACGTCGAGCGCCACACGGCGGGTGGCTTCGTCCGCGGGAGCGTGATCGTCGAGGGCTACGGCCCGGACGCCGGCAGGCTCGTGCGGGTCGAGATCCAGAACGAGAACCTCGTCGCCCTCGAGGACGGGGCGGTCCTGGCCAGCGTGCCCGACCTGATCACCCTCGTGGACAGCCAGACCGCGGACGCGGTGGCGACGGAGGTGGTGCGCTACGGGCAGCGGGTCGCGATCATCGCGTTCCCCTGCGCGCCGATCTGGCGCACCCCGGCTGGCATCGAGATCGCCGGACCCCGAGCGTTCGGGTACGACGTCGACTACATCCCGGTGGAGGCGCGCCATGGCGTCCAACCTTGACCTCCGCCTGGGTATCGACGTGGGTGGCACCCACACCGACGCCGTCGTGCTGGACCGCGACAACGCGGTCGTGGCCAAGACCAAGCAACCGACCTCCCCGGACGTCACCACCGGCGTTCGGGCGGCGATCGCGGCCGTGGTGTCCCACCCGGCGGTCGAGACAAGCCGGATCAGCCACGTGATGCTGGGGACGACTCACGCCACGAACGCCGTCCTGGAGCGGCGTCGGCTGCACACGGTCGCCGTCCTGCGCGTCGGCGCGCCGTCCTCCGTCGCGGTGCGGCCCTTCTTCGGCTGGCCCGACGACCTCGTCAGCGCGATCGGCGGCCATGCCGAGATCGTGCGCGGCGGCTTCGAGTACGACGGCCGGGAGATCGTCCCGTTCGACGCCGGGGCCACGCGTGACTTCTTCGTCTCGCTGAAGGGCAAGGTCGACGCGGTCGCGGTGTCCGCAGTCTTCTCCCCCATGTCGGCCGACCACGAGCTGGCAGCCGCCGACATCGCCCGCGACGTGCTCGGGCAGGACGTGATCCTCTCCCTCTCGCACGAGATCGGCTCGCTGGGCCTCCTCCCCCGCGAGAACGCCACGATCCTGAACTCCGCCCTGACCGGTGTGGCGCGCGAGGTCGCCGCGGCCCTGACGACGTCCCTCGGTGATCACGAGATCGACGCCAGCGTGCTGTTCGCCCAGAACGACGGGACGCTGATGGCGCTCGACTACGCCGTGCGCTTCCCCATCCTGACGATCGGGTCGGGGCCGGCCAACTCGATTCGCGGGGCGGCGTTCCTGACCGGTCTGACCGACGCCCTGGTCGCCGACGTGGGCGGGACGTCGACAGACTTCGGGATGCTGGTCAACGGGTTCCCACGCGAATCGGCCGCCAACGTCGACATCGGCGGGGTGAGCACGAATTTTCGGATGCCGGACGTCCTGGCCATCGCACTCGGCGGCGGAACGGTGGTGCGCGCGACCGAGGGCGGTGTCACGCTCGGGCCCGACAGCGTCGGCTTCCGGCTGCCCCAGGAGGCACTGTCTTTCGGCGGCTCCACGCCGACCCTCACCGACGCGGCAGTGCACGCCCACCGTGCCCAGATCGGCTCGGCCCGGGTCTCCCCCGACGAGGAGGCCGTACTGGAACAAGCGCTGCTCGTGGCCGACGGGATGGTCGCCGAGGCTGTGGACCGGATGAAGCTTGGCCGCGGCGACGTCCCGATGATCGTCGTCGGGGGTGGGTCGGTGCTGATCCCGGACGCCGTCCCCGGCGTGTCCGAGGTGCTGCGCCCCGAGCACTTCGACGTCGCCAACGCCATCGGTGCGGCGATCGCGCAGATCAGCGGTCGCTGGGACGAGGTGGTCTCGCTGGCGACCGGGCGATCCCTAGCGATCGAGTCGGCCTGCGCCCAGGCCCGGGTCCGGGCGATCCAGGCCGGCGCGGACCCCGACCACGTGGAGATCGTCGAGATCGACGAGATCCCCCTCGCCTACCTCACCGAACCGGTCGCGCGCATCAGCGTGAAGGCCGTAGGCCCACTCGGGCGACTCTGAAGGAGACCGGCTGATGCCCACTCGCACTCGCAGGACCCTCGTCACAGCACTGGTAGCGGTCGCCCTGACGCTCGCCGCCTGCAAGGGGACACCGCCGAAGGCCGCCGCCTCCGCGGACGCGACGTTCACCTACGCCAACAACCTCACGGTGATGACGAGCTGGGATCCGGCGGCCAGCTACTCCAACGAGGTCATCGCGATGAACAACATCTACGAACAGCTGACGCGCTACGACAGCACCACCGGCAAGGTGGTGCCGCTCCTGGCCGACTCGTGGTCGTCGTCCTCGAACGGCTTGACGTGGACGTTCAAGCTCCACCCGGGCGTCACCTTCAGCGATGGAAACCCCCTGGACGCGGCAGCTGCCAAGGCCGCCCTGGACCGGACCATCAAGCTGGGTGCGGGTGCCGCCTACGAGTGGGACTCGGTCAGGTCCATCCAGGCCAAGGGCCCGACGACCCTCGTCTTCCACCTGAAGTACGCCGCCCCCCTGGACCTCATCGCGTCGTCCGCCTACGCCGCGTTCATCTACGACACCAAGGCAGCCCCGAACGGCGACCTCGCCCAGTGGTTCGCCGCCGGTCACACCGCGGGCAGCGGCCCCTACGTCGTCAGCGACTACCGGAAGGGTCAGGAGAACGAGCTGACTCTGACGGCGAACAAGACCTACTGGGGCGGGTGGAAGGGTGCCCACTACACGTCCGTGGACTTCCGGGTCGTGCCACAGGAGACCACGGCGGCCCAGCTGCTCCAGGGTGGTCAGGTCACGTTCGTACCACGGCTCTCCCCCACCCTGTTCGACTCCCTCAAGGGCGCCAAGGGCATCACCACCGAGCAGACGCCGTCGTTCCAGAACATCATCGCCATGCTCAACACGGCGAGCGGACCGCTGGCGGACCCCCGGATCAGGCGAGCGATCTCCGACGCCATCGACTACGACGGCATCGTGACGGCCCTCAAGGGCGCCGTGGTCAAGGCACAAGGCGTCGTGCCGAAGGGTCTGCTGGGCTACACGACAGGCGTGAGCCAGACGACCGACACGGCCCAGGCGCAGTCACTGCTCGACGCCGCCGGCTACGGCGCAGGCGGCAAGAAGCTCTCCCTGACCCTGACGTACGCGTCGGGGACGCCGGAGCTCGACACCATCGTGAGCCTGATGAAGTCCAACCTGGCCAAGGTCGGCGTGACGTTGGACGCCAAGGCGCTGGCGTGGGAGACGCAGTGGGCGCTCGGCAAGTCCAGCGACCCGTCCAAGCACCAGGACATCTTCCTGTTCTACTGGTACCCCGACTACGCCGACCCCTTCTCGTGGTTCGTGAACCTCTACCACTCTGCCAGCCCGGTGGTCTTCAACCTCTCCTACTGGCACGACGCTCAGGTCGACCACGCGATCGACGGCATCCAGGCCCTCACCGCGACTCACCGTGCGGCGGCGCAGCGACAGTACGAACAGCTCCAGAAGACGATCTCCGAGCAGGCCGTCTCACCGGTGCTGGGCGTGGACAACTTCCAGCGAGCCTTCTCCTCGAGCGTCGGCGGCTACGTCGACAACCCGTCGTACAGCAACGTGGTCTTCGTCCACGACCTCACCCCGACCTCCTGACGAGCGGAACGCATGATGGCTCGATATCTCCTCTCGCGAGTGCTGCAGGCGCTCGCCGTGGTGTTCGGGGTCATCGTGCTCACGTTCGTGATCGCCCGGCTCATCCCCGGTGACCCCGCGGTCGCCTACGCAGGGCCGAAGGCGACGCCGGCGGAGATCCAGGCCGCACGGGTGCGCTTCGGCCTCGACCAACCGGCCTGGCGCCAGTTCCTGGACTACGTCGGCGGGATCCTGCGCGGGGACTGGGGCACGTCGCTGCACACCAAGTCGCCGGTGCTGGACGACCTGCTCAGGGTGGTCCCCACCACCTTGGTGCTCGTCGTCTGCGCCTTGGTCGTCGCCGTCGGAGTCGGCGTTCCTCTCGGCGTCTTCGCGGCGCGTTCCTCCGGGCGTCTCGGAGACCTGCTGGCCAAGATCTTCTCGATCCTGGCCGTGTCGATGCCGGTGTTCTGGATGGCGATCCTGCTGCAGCTCGTCTTCTTCTCGCATCTGGGGTGGCTGCCGGCGGCCGGCCAGTACAACCAGTCGCTCGACAGCACCAGCCCTCTCTTCACTGTGGTGCACATCCCGGTCGTGGATGCGCTCCTCACCGGGAACTGGCCGGTGTTCGTCAGTGCTGCGCAACACATGGTGCTGCCCGTCCTCACGATCGCGGCGTTCCCACTTGGCGCCTGCGCGATGGTGACCCGGGCCGCGATCCTCGACAACCTGGGAGAGGAGCACATCAGGATGGTCCGCGCCCTCGGGTTCCGTGAGCGGTCGGTCCTCGGCAGGTTCGCGATGAGGCCCTCGCTGAACCCGATCCTGGCCCTGGTCGCGCTGGTCTTCGCCTACTCACTGACCAACAGCTTCATCGTCGAGTCGGTGTTCGACTGGCCGGGCCTGGGGAGCTACGCGATCGACTCGATCCAGAGCCTGGACATTCCCTCGATCCTCGGGGTCACGCTCTTCGTCGCTCTCGTCTACGTCTTCCTGAACCTCGCCGTGGACATCGCCCAGGCCCTCATCGACCCGCGGGTCCGCTCGTGAGCGCCGCGTCGGGAGAGACCCTCGACCCCGTCCGCAGGTCACGTCTGCCCTGGGCCGTGGTCGCCCGCCACTCCCCTCTGCTCGCCGTCGGAGTGGTGTTGGGTCTGGTCATCGTGGTGATGGGCCTCCTGGCGCCCTGGATCACGCCTCACCCGCAGGACGCTGGCTTCGCCACCCATCCTGCGGACATCCTCTTGGGCCCCAGCAGGTCCCACCTGCTCGGCACCGACTCCGTCGGGCGCGACGTCCTCACCCGGGTCGTGTACGGCGCTCGGGTCTCGTTCAGCATCACGGCGTTCGTCCTGGTGGTGTCGGCCGTCGTCGGCCTCGCCGTCGGGCTGACGGCAGGCTTCGTCGGCGGCGTCGTCGACTCGATCCTGATGCGGATCACCGACGTGTTCCTGGCCTTCCCGGCACTCCTGCTCGCGGTCGCGCTCACGTCCGTCCTGAGTCCCAGCGCCCTGCACGCCGCGATGGCCATCGCCGCCACCTGGTGGCCCTGGTACGCACGGCTCTCCCGGGCACAGGCGGCCTCGATCCGGCATCAGGGCTACTCCGACGCGGCGCGCGTCATCGGTGCCAGTCGCACCCGGCAGGTCCTGCGCCACGTACTGCCCAATGCCGCGACGGCCGTCTTCGTCCAGATGTCCCTGGACGCCGCCGGCATCATCCTGACCGCAGCGACCCTGTCCTATCTGGGTCTCGGCGCCCAGGACCCCACCCCCGAGTGGGGCCTGATGGTGAGCCAAGGGCAGTCGCTGGCCACGACAGCCTGGTGGGTCGTCACGTTCCCTGGCCTGGCGATCGTCCTGACGGCCGTCGCCTGCAACTTCATCGGCGACGGCCTCCAGACCGCCCTCGACCCCAAGCGGGGCCGTCGATGATCCGGGTCCGCGACCTGCGCGTGAGCTACGGCGGCCGGGTCGTGGCGCACGTGCCGGAGCTCGACCTGCCCGCCCGCTCGGTGGTCGGGATCGCCGGCGAGAGCGG
>DATBBE010000150.1:0-2402 GCA_036271155.1 Nocardioides sp.
CGAGCCGACCTCCCCGTGAGCCGCGGCGGTGATGTGAACCCGACCTGCGGTGGCCGAGCGGACAGCCTCGTGATACTCCGGGAGCAGGCCAGAGCGAACTGTGTCCAACCGTCCAGCCAAGGTCCTCCCGACCCGTCCCCCGGTGACGTCTGCATCTGACTGGGGAGCCAGGGAACCGCCGAGCAGCGCATACGAGGAGGGATGCCCGAGCCGACCAGCCCATTCCACTCCGATGGATTCCGGGGGCAAGAAGATCGGTCCCTCGCCACCCGTCCACATGCGCAGCGACGTCCGGGGCCAGTCGCGATGCAGCGTCAGGTCCACGGGCCGCGGGCTACTGGCAGGCACGACGGCTCATCGGCACGAGAGTGCGTCGGAGTTGTGATCCCGTCGGCGGGATCAGAGAGGCGTTGAGGGGCAAGCGGTCTATCGCCGTGCCGGGGGCAGGGCGAGTCCTCGATCGTCCTCCGGGAACCCCATGCGGTCGGTTCCTCCACCCCGAGAAGAAGGTCGTCTCGCAGCACGCGCGGACCCCATGCTCCCGAGGGCGCTCGTCGACAGTCCGGGCCGTCAGGTCGTGACGGGTAAGAACGGCAGCGTGATCGCCTACGAGGAGATAGTGCCTGACGACCTGCAACAGATTCGCTGCTCGATCTACCACCCATCCGGGTCAGATGAGTGACAGAAGGATGTTGCGCGATGCCACGATGGACTCTCAGGGCGAGGATGGCCTCGACTGGGCCTCACGAGCCCAGCGATCCACTGAGGCCGTCCGCGCTGGGCAGCGCGTGCAAGTCCCCCGTGCGAGCGATCGCCACAAGGTGCGCGTGAGCGCGATCCGCGACGGGATTCTGACCCCTGCGGGCTGCGAGGTCCACCAGGGCCCAGAGGTCAGCGGCCCGGGCCAGCTCCAGCGTCTCGGCGGGGTCAGTGCCACGGCGCTCGCACCACGCGGCCAGGACCGCGTCGGCGTACGCCGGCCGACGGTCGAAGCGCAGCAGGTTGCCCAGGTCGGTGAACGGACTGCCTGAATGGGCGAACTCCCAGTCCAGGAGCGCCGTCACCGCCAGCGTGTCCGGGTCGACCAGGACGTTCTTCGGGTTGGCGTCGGAGTGGACCAGACAGGTGCGGCCGACCGCATCGAGCAGGTCCTGGGCGCGCTCGGCCACCGAGGCGAGCGAGGAGACCAGGTCCGGCGCCCAGTCGAGCCGGTCGGCTGACTGGTCCACGAAGCCCGGCAGCCCGTCGGCGAGACCGAAGTCGCCGATCGTCAGGTCGGGGTCGACGAACGGCCCGGCGGTGAGCGTGGGCATCCCGGCGAGGGCGGCAACGAGGTCGCCCAGGCGGCCCCCGAAGGTCTTCGCTCCAGCGTCGTCCAGCGTCGCGAGCAGGAGGTCGCCCCGCTCGCCGTCGAGGTACGCCGTCACCAGCACCCCGGGCAGGTCGGCGGCCGCGACTCCGCGGCGTACCTCCCGGACGTCGGGAACCGGCACGAGCCCACGCACGAGCCGAAGGACGGCCGCATCGATCTCCGGCGCGGCGTCGTGGCGCAGCCCTGGCGGGTAGATGCGGACCACCGACCGCTCTCCGCCGGCCTCGGCCGCGAAGGTCTGGCCCGACCAGCCACCGGGCAGCGGCGTGAGTTCGGAGAAGTCCACGCCGCTCACCCTGCCACGCGTCCATCGGGGCGCCAGTAGGGTCGCGACGTGGAGGACCACCTGCCGCAGCGCGTGCGCGTCGAACGCCGGGCCGTCAGCGAGGAGGAGTCGCGGCGGGCCAACGGCCCGGACTGGGACAGGTACGCCGACGAGTACCAAGCCACCCATGGCGACTTCCTGGGCAACACCGGTTTCGTGTGGGGGCCTGAAGGGCTCACCGAGGACGAGGCCGGGGTGCTGGGCGACGTGACGGGTCGCGAGGTGCTCGAGGTGGGCTCGGGAGCGGGTCAGTGCTCCCGGTGGGTCCGGGTGCACGGCGGCACGTCGTACGGGCTGGACCTGTCGGCCAGGCAGCTGCAGCACTCTCGTCGCATCGACGAGGAGACCGGCATCCCGGTGCCGTCGGTGCGCGGCACCGCGACCGCGCTGCCGTTCGCGAACGGCAGCTTCGACATCGTGTTCTGCTCCTTCGGGGCGATGCAGTTCATCTCCGAGCTCGATGTCGCCCTCGCCGAGGTCGCCCGGGTGCTCCGGCCGGGTGGGCGGTTCGCGTTCTCCATCACGCACCCCACCCGGTGGAGCTTCCCCGACGATCCCTCCGAGGCCGGCCTGACCGCGGCGTCGTCGTACTGGGACCGCACGCCGTACGTCGAGGTCGACGACGAGACAGGCCTGGTGTCGTACGTCGAGCACCACCGCACGCTGGGCGACTGGGTCGCCCTGCTCGCGGGTCACGGCTTCGTC
>DATBBE010000151.1:0-4743 GCA_036271155.1 Nocardioides sp.
CTCAACGGTCAAAACCCGCGGCTCAACGGTCAAAACCCGCGGCTCAACATTCAGTGCGCGAGGTGGAGTGCCTTCAGCAGGGGAGCGGAGTAGCCGAGCACGGGTCCCACGGGGTGACCGTCGCGAGAGACGGTCACCCCGGAGCTGCACACGTCGGTCTTGCTGACCGCGACCACGTCTCCGGTGGCGGTGTGGAAGGTGATCCGGTCGGTGTAGGAGCTCCTGATCAGCGGACAGTTCAGCTCGACCGGGGTCAGGCCGACCAGCGCGTTGAAGGCGCGGGCGGCGGCCATGACCTGGCCCGGCTGGTCGGCCGCCGAGTAGCGAAAGACGACCATCTTGAGCTTCTTGCTCACGCTGCGGTACTGCGTCTGCTTGACGTCGATCGAGGACACGTCCTGGACGTACGACGAGACCGGCCGCGCCGAGGGCCAGATGGACTCGACCGTGACGCGTACCCCCACACCCGTGGACAGCTGGGTCGTCTCGACCACCACGTGGGCACCGACGGGCGGCAGGGTCTCGCCCTGACCGGGCCTCGAGAACGCCTCGAAGTGCACGGTCGGGCTGTCGGTCCCGCCCGCGCTGCCGACCCGCCCGTCGGCGACCAGCCCAAGGGCGGGGTGGGCGGCGTACCACTGCGCGACTCCCCGTGAGCTGGCGCGCGGGACCGTCCACCAGCGGGTCCGGGTCACGGTGTGACCGCTCGCCGCGAACGAGGCGTACGTCGCGTGCAGGCCCGGGATGGCTGGCGAGGTCCGGGCTCCGGTGTAGATCGGCACTCGCCCCATGAGGTGGTCGGCTGCCCGCTGGGCCGCCGCGCGGTTCTCGGCGTTCGTCCGCACCTCGGGCAGGGGCGGCTGGTGGTCGGCGGAGTCCGTGACCCCGGGACGAGGGGTCTCAGGAGCCCGGTCGGACCCCCTCGTCAGGGCGTACGTCGAGCCACCGGCCACCAGCGCGACGGCAGCAGCCGCACCCAGCAGCATCCGCCCGCGTTGCCGCGGGCGACCGGGGGCGGTCGCGATCCGCACCGCGACGTCCGGGTCGGCGAGGTGCTCGTGGTCGGCGAACGTCTCGGTGAGCCGGTCACCGAGCTCGTCGTCGCTCAGCTGGGTCATGGGGTGACCTCCTCGGTCGTCGACAGTCGGATGCGCAGGGTCGCCAGGGCTCGCGAGGCGTTCGAGCGCACGGTCGGCTCGCTGCAGCCGAGCGTCTCGGCGATCTCGCGGTCGGGCAGGTCCTCGTAGAACCGCAGCACGAGGACGGCTCGCTGCTGGCGGGGCAGCGTGGCGAGCAGCCGCCAGGTGGCGTCGCGCTGCTCCACGGACGTCGACGTCCCGGCAGCCACGTCGTGGTCGGCCAGCGATGTCGTGCGCACCCGCCGCCCGAGCCGACGTACGCCGGACAGGTGCTCGTGGACCATCGCCTTGCGGAGGTACGCCGCCGGTGCGCCCATGGCCGCGATCCGGTCGGCATGTCGCTGGGTGCGCGCGAGAGTCGACTGCAGCAGATCCTCAGCCTCGACCCGGTCGCCGGTCAGCATGACGGCCAGGCGCAGCAACGCCGGCGCCCGCGCCGCGACCAGCGCGGCGTACCCGTCGGTCTCCGAGGCCTCCGACACGCTCACCCTCCTTGGAACGCCGCGGTGCCGCAGAACGCTGCATCGAGGTCAGAGCTCGCGGACGACCACCACGGTGCGACCGTCCAAGGTGAGGGACTCTCCCGGCGCCACGGAGGTTCCGGCGGGGTGCTCGGGGCAGGTCGACACCACGACCTCGCCCTCGCGCACCCAGCCGTCGGTCGGCACCGTCACCTTGACGGCGTCGGCCTCGGCATTGAGCCAGATCAGGAACGAGCTGTCCCACTCCTGCTCACCATGTGGCCCGGGGGAGCGCAGAGCGTCGCCGGTCACCAGCATCCCGACGACGGCCAGCTCGTTGTCGGCCCAGTCGTCCCCGGTCATCTCGCGACCCTCGGGGTGCACCCACGCGAGGTCCTTGCGTCCACCTTCGATGGTGGGCCGGCCCTCGAACCAGTGACGCTGACGCAGAGCCGGGTGCTCGCGCCGCAGCCGCAGCGCCGCCTTGGTGACCTCGTAGACGTCGAGCCAGGCGTCGTCGGGCCGCCAGTCGACCCACGAGATCGGGTTGTCCTGCACATAGGGGTTGTTGTTGCCGCCCTGCGTGCGGCCTCGCTCGTCACCGGCGGTGATCATCGGGACGCCGTTGGACAGGCACAGGGTCACCAGCAGGTTGGCCGCCGTACGCCGGCGCAGGGCCACGATCTCGGCATCGTCGGTCTCGCCCTCGACGCCGAAGCTCTGCGAGCGGTTGTTCTCCGACCCGTCGTGGTTGCCCTCGCCGTTGGCCTCGTTGTGCTTCGACTCGTACGACACCAGGTCGCGCAGGGTGAACCCGTCGTGCGCGGTCACGAAGTTCACCGAGGCGTACGGCGAGCGGCCGTCGTCGGCGTACAGGTCCGAGGAGCCGGCGAGACGTGTGGCGACGGTGCGGATGCCGCTGGACCTCCCGCGCCAGAAGTCGCGGACGGTGTCGCGGTACTGGTCGTTCCACTCCACCCAGCCGGGCGGGAACTCCCCGACGCGGTAGCCGCTCATCGACACGTCCCACGGCTCGGCGATGAGCTTGACGTGCCGGAGCGTGGGGTCCTGACCGATCGCCGTCATCAGCGGCGAGTCCATGTCGACCTCGTGCCCGTTGCGGGCCAGGGCCGACGCGAGGTCGAAGCGGAAGCCGTCGACCCGCATCTGGGAGGCCCAGTAGCGCAGGGAGTCGAGCACCAGCCGCAGGGCGAACGGGTCGGAGGTGTTGACGGTGTTGCCGCAGCCGGTGACGTCCCAGTAGGTGTCGTCCCGGTGGTCCCCGCGGCGTGCGTCCTCGTGCTGGCCGAGAGGGCGCTGGCCGTGCTGCCGGCCGTCCATCCGGTGGTAGAACCCGCGGTCGTCGAGCCCTCGGAACGACAGCGTCGGCCCGGTGGCCTCGCCCTCGGCCGTGTGGTTGTAGACGACATCGAGGATCACCTCGAGCCCGGCCGCGTGGAAGGCCCGGACCATCTCCTTGAACTCACGCACCTGCCCGCCGCGGTCGCCCGACGAGGAGTAGCCGTGGTGAGGGGCGAAGAAGCCGAGGGTGTTGTAGCCCCAGTAGTTCGCCATCCCGCGCGTCATGACATGCGGCTCGCTGACGAACTGCTGCACGGGGAGCAGCTCGACCGCAGTGACTCCCAGGTCGCGCAGGTAGTCGGTCACGGCAGGCGTCGCGAGCCCGGCGTACGTGCCGCGCAGGTGCTCGGGCACCCGGTCGTGCAGGGCGGTCATCCCCTTGACGTGCAGCTCGTAGACCACCGTGTCGCGCCACCGCGTGTAGGGCCGGGCGTCGTCGCCCCAGTCGAAGTCCGGGTCGTGCACGACCACGCCCTTGGGCACGTACGCCGCCGAGTCGAGCCGGCTGCGCCGGGTCGGTGAGCCCGCGTCGTAGCCGAAGATCGCGGGGTCGTCGACGAGCCGACCGCTGACCGCTCGGGCGTAGGGGTCCAGCAGCAGCTTCTCGGGGTTGAACCGCAGCCCCGACGCCGGCGCCCACGGCCCGTCGACCCGATAGCCGTAGCGCGTGCCGGGCGTGACGCCGGGGACAGCCCCGTGCCAGATGCCCAGCGACACCTCGCTGAGCCGGTGGCGGGTCTCACGGTCGTCCTCGTCGAAGAGGCAGACCTGGACGCCGGTCGCCTCGGGGGCGCGGACCGCGAAGTTCGTGGCCTCCGCGGCGTACGACGCCCCGAGCGGCCAGGTGCGCCCCGGCCACACGGCCGCGGTCTCGCCGGGACGGCGCCAGGTTCCGGGGGTCACCGCGACATTGTGTCCGACGGTCGGCACAATGCCGGGGGAACCCCCAGCGCAAGACGGAAGGATCCCCATGACCGAGTTCGTGCGGCTCGAGGTCGCCGACGGTGTCGGCACCATCCGGCTCGACCGGCCGAAGATGAACGCGCTCAACGTGGCGGTCCAGGAGGAGATCCGGGCCGCCGCCACCGAGGCGAGCGAGCGCGACGACGTCAAGGCGGTCGTGGTCTACGGAGGCGAGCGGGTCTTCGCCGCCGGCGCCGACGTCAAGGAGATGGCCGAGATGTCGTACGTCGACATGGTCAGGCGGTCCGGGGCCCTTCAGTCCTCCTTCACGGCGGTCGCCCGGATCCCCAAGCCGGTCGTCGCGGCGATCACGGGCTACGCCCTGGGCGGCGGCTGTGAGCTGGCGCTGTGCGCCGACGTGCGCTTCGCAGCCGAGGACGCCACGATCGGTCAGCCTGAGGTGCTCCTCGGGATCATCCCGGGGGCCGGCGGCACCCAGCGGCTCACGCGTCTGGTGGGCCCCAGCCGGGCCAAGGACATCATCTTCACCGGCCGCTTCGTCAAGGCCGACGAGGCACTCGCGATCGGTCTGATTGACCGCGTCGTCCCCGCCGACCAGGTCTACGACGAGGCGCTGGCGTGGGCGGGTCAGTTCCGCCACGGCGCGACGTACGCCCTGCGCGCGGCCAAGGAGTCGATCGACCAGGGCATCGAGGTCGACCTCGTCACCGGGCTGTCCGTCGAGCGGCAGCAGTTCGCGGGCCTGTTCGCCACCGAGGACCGCCGGATCGGGATGACGTCGTTCGTCGAGAACGGGCCCGGGAAGGCGCAGTTCGAGGGCCGCTGACCACGGCGAACCTCCTGCGGCACGGGCTTTC
>DATBBE010000152.1:0-14761 GCA_036271155.1 Nocardioides sp.
GAGGTCTGCAGCCCAGCACACCCGCGACCTGGCCCCCGAAGCCGCCGCCCACGCCGACCGCCTCCTGGCCGGTGCGGTCGGCAGCGGCTACCTGACCTCTCGTCGGATCCGGGCCCTGGTCGCCGAGGCCAGGCTCTACCACGACCCCGACCGGGCCATCGACGACGAGCAGCAGGCCCTGGCCGCCCGGATGGTGCAGCTGACCCCGGGCCAGGCCCCGGCCACCGTGGAGGTGGCCATGGTCCTCGACACCGCCGACGCCGAGGCCTTCGACCACACCGTCGGCCAGCTCGCAACCGTGCTGGGCCGGCTCGGCGACCAAGACTCCCTCGACATCCGCCGAGCCCGCGCGGTCGGGATCCTCGCCGACCCCCAGACCGCCCTGAACCTGTTCTCCACCGACGTCCCGGTCGAGGACCAGCAGAAAGTACTGGCCCGGCCGGCCAGGCCCGCCACGTTGTACCTGCACCTCGACGAGTCCGCACTAGGTGACATCGACACCTTCCCCGCCGCCATCCGAGCCGAAGGGCTCCCCCACGGCCTGTCCGTGCTGTCCTCGGACCTGCTGGCCATGTGGCTGACCGACTCCACCGTCGTGGTCAAGCCCGTCATCGACCTCCCACACCCCGAACACCTCCGGCCGGTCGACCAGCACGACCCACCCGCCGCCATGGCCGAGTTCGTCAGACTCCGCGACCCGGTCTGCGTCTTCCCCGCCTGCCCACGCTCATCGCGCCACTGCGACCTCGACCACATCGACCCCTACGTCGAGATGGACGACGGCGGACCTCCGGGCCAAACCCACCCCGACAACCTCGCCCCCCTCTGCCGAGGCCACCACCGCGCCAAAACCCACACCCACTGGGACTACCTCCGCCTGCCCGACGGCAGCTACCACTGGACCAGCCCCACCAGCGACACGTTCGTCGTCGATAGCGTCGTGCCATGACCTTGCAACGAGCCGTCCCGATCCTCACGGTGCCCGACGTCGAGGCCGCGGTGCGTGAGTACACCTCGCTCCTCGACCTCGAG
This sequence comes from Nocardioides sp., assembly GCA_036271155.1. Taxonomy (GTDB): domain Bacteria; phylum Actinomycetota; class Actinomycetes; order Propionibacteriales; family Nocardioidaceae; genus Nocardioides. The sequence goes on from DATBBE010000152.1 coordinate 1,033, forward strand.
GTTCTGATGGACCACGGCTGGATCGCCACGCTGGGGTCGAGCAGCGGCGGCGCGGAGTTCAGCCTCATGTCCCGGGACCGGACCGCTGCGCTCAACCCGGTCATGTCGCTGCAGGTGCCGGACGTCGATGCCGCCTACGAGCGCGTCCGAGACAGTGGCGCCGAGATCGTGCACCCGCTGCAGGACGAGGAGTGGGGCGTCCGGCGCTTCTTCTTCCGCGCGAGCGCCGGTCACGTCGTCAACGTCCTGAGCCACAGCGGCTGACGCCGGACGTCGCGTCGGAACCGCCCGCCGCCAGCCGACGTCCGACTCACATGCTGACCCGACGCCAGACGCTGCAGACCCTCGGAGCCGCCGGCCTCGCCGCGCCGCTGCTCGGTGCTTGTTCGAGCGTCGAGTCCGTGGCCGACCACCCGGGCAGCCCGGGCCTCGGCGGCGTACGCCTGGTGACTGCCGACGTGGCGCGGAGTCCGGGCGACCCACGGGCCGCGGCCGGTGTGGCGGCCGCGATGCGCGAGTTCACCCTCGACCTGTGGGACGCGGTGGGTGAGCCCGCCGGCAACCTCGCGCTCTCGCCGTACTCCATCGCCGTCGCCCTGGCGATGACGACGAACGGCGCCGCGGGCGAGACGGCCCAGAAGATGCAGGCCGTCCTTCACATCGACTCGCTCGCGACCTACAACGCCGGGATGGCGGCCCTCACCCAGGAGCTGGCCGCCCTCGCCGGACCGGTGACGGTGAACGGCAAGGGCGACGAGATCGCCCTCGACCCGGCCAACCAGCTGTTCGGCGACCAGGCCACCCACTGGCTGCGCGAGTTCCTCACCGTCCTCGCCAAGGAGTACGGCGCCGGCATGCGCACGGTGGACTTCCGGCACGACACCGACGGGTCCCGAGCCCAGGTCAACGCGTGGACGGCGCAGCAGACCCACGACCGGATCAAGGTGATCCTGCCCCCGGGCTCGGTCGACACGGCGACCCGGCTCGTGCTGGTCAACGCGCTGTACTTCAAGGCGCCGTGGGAGTCGCCGTTCGAGAAGGGCGCGACCGCGCCCGGCCTGTTCACCCGGGGCGACGGCACGAAGGTGACGGCTCAGCTGATGCTCGCCGACCAGGGTCCGACGTACGTCGAGGGGCTGCACTTCCGTGGCGCCCGGCTCGCGTACGCCGGTGGCCGGCTCGCGATGACCGTGGCGCTGCCGGACCCGGGCTCGGAGTCGGCCGCGCTGCGCGACCTGCTCGCCCACGGCTTGACCGGGAGCGGGCAGCAGGGGCTCCGGCTGACCATGCCCCGCTGGACCTATCGCGTCGCCACCGACCTGTCCGACCCCCTGAGGAGCCTCGGTATGAGCGTCGCCTTCGACGCCGACGCGGACTTCAGCCGGATGACCGACGACGCCCAGCTGGCCATCTCCGACGTGCTCCACCAGGCGTACGTCGCCGTCGACGAGGCCGGCACCGAGGCCGCTGCCGCCACCGCGGTGGTGATGGGGGAGACCAGCCTGCCGGTGACACACGAGCAGCTGGTACTCGACCAGCCGTTCCTGTACGTCATCCACGACCTCGCACACGGCACTCCGCTCTTCGTCGGCCGGGTCGGCGACCCCAGTGCGGCCTAGCCGGATCTGACTAGCCGACCTGGTCGGATCGCACCGACTTCGTCCGACAGGCGACACGCACGGGCCTCGGGACTTGTGCTCGGACTCGTGGACGCCAACGGCACCGTCGACACCACCACCGTGCTCAGGGGCACCGCCACCGCGAAGATCATCCGCTCGGCGGCGACCAAGAACGGCGAGCGCCTCTGGGCCACGGGCGGCAACGGCGGCATCGTCACCACCCCCTGCGGCTCCAGCGCCGCGACGACGGCGGCCGGCACCACCGGCAGCAACCTCAACGCCCTGAGCATCCAGGGCGGCCAGCTGTTCTCCTCCGGAACCGCAACCACCGGCTGGCGACCGTGGGCACCGGCATCCCCACCTCCCGGACCAGCCGCGCACCGGGCCGAAGCCGGTCATCGACTGGAAGCACCTGCTGCCGCAGGTCGTGGTCACCCTCCACACCTACCCCGGCACCCCCGACCACCCCGACCCCGAGCCGATCGCCCGCCGACCGAGAGCCGCGTCCGCGGTCGCACCGTCGCGGTCACCGTGGCAGCCGTGATCCTCCTGGCTCTCGCCGGGCTCTCCCTGTACGCCACGACGCGACCGGCACCGGTGCTGCGCGTGCAACCCGTCGACGTCGTCCCGGCAGCGCCCCCGACGAGCGGCGGTCAGCCGTCGCCGAGACCGCGAACGAGCACGACCGCAGGCGGCGTACCCGCTGTCAGCCCGCAGTGGGTGGCGCACACGGCGACCACCAGTGGCATCTCCGCACCCGCGATCCGGGCCTACGGCGGCCGCTCCCTGAACGACGACGGACGCCCGGACCGCCCCATCAGCGGCGTCCCGCTCGACGGGGCCGGGAAGGTCGCCCGCGTCCCGGACAGCTCGGGTGGCTTCCAGCGCGCTCTCGGGCCGATGCAGTTCATCCCCTCGACCTGGCGCACGTGGGCGTCAGACGGAGACGGTGACGGCGTCGACGACCCGCAGGACCTCGACGACGCGGCGTACGCCGCCGCTCGGTACCTCTGCGCCTCAGGGGGCGACCTCTCGACGGCGACCGGCTGGTCGGCGGCGATCCTCTCCTACAACCACTCCGACGCCTACGTCCACGCGGTCTACGACGCGGCGAAGGCGTACGCCGACCGGACTTCCTAGCCTGGGTGGTCGGGCGCACACTGGGTCCGTGGACTCCGAGCCCGAGCTCCTGGGTGACGAGCCCGTGCGCCTGCCCAGGTCGGGCCGCGACCCCGAGCCCCGTGAGCCCGAGATCCTGGATGCCGAGCCGCGTGAGCTCTGGCACGTGCCGTGGCGGATCGTGCTGCCGGTGGTGCTCGTGGCCGTGCTCGTCGTCGGTGGAGGCAACCTCGCGTGGCACGCCGACCAGCGCGACCGGCATCAGGAGTCGGTGGCGCTGTCCGCCTGCCAGCGTCAGCTCCATGTGGCGACGATCTTCTCCGACCTCCAGCTGGGCCAGGTCGCGATCGGCGTCCGCGCGCAGGCGGCCCAGGCCGCCCTGATGTCCATGCCCGCCAAACGGGTGCTTCCGCAGGTGGTCAGCGCCGATCGGGCGTGCCGGTCGGTCTCGGTCAGGCCATGGCACTTCTCGCTGAAGTCGCGTCGGGACGCGATGACGGCGTACTCCTCGGCGCTCGCGGCCAAGCTGCGCGCGGTCGCGGCCGACGGCCGCGACTACTACCGGGACGACCCCTCGCTGCGCCGGCTGCGACGGGCCGCCGACATCGGCATCATCGGCGGTCGCTACTGATCCTCGCCGGGGGCTACGCAGCGGGCCGTCCAGCGCGCACACTGTCTGCGTGGACCCCGGGTCCGAGATTCTCGGCAACGAGCGGGTGCGGCTGCCGCGGCGGCACGAGCCCCACGTCGACGAGCCCTCGGCCGACGAGCCCGCCCTCGATGAGCACAGCGCGCGCCGGCGTCCGGGTCCTGGGTGGTGGCTGCTCGCGATCGTCCTCGTCGCCGGTCTCACGGTCGTCTTCGCCGACGACCGGGTGCGCAGCCACGAGTCCGCCGCCGTCCAGGCCTGTGAGCTCCAGCTACAGCGAGCCTCCGACCTCGCGGACTACACGATGGGACTGACGACGAGCTACCTGCTCTCGGCCGCCTCTCGAGATGGGTCCGGTAGCGGTGACGACCCCCATGTGGCCGACCTGATGGCCCCGAAGGCCCGGCGGACGCTGCCGGCGGTCCAGCGGGCGGACGACGCGTGCAAGGCGGTCCGAGTGCGGCCCTGGCACTTCTCGTTGACCTCGCGTCAGCACGCGGCCACGGCGTACGCCGGAGCCCTGGTCACCTTGCTCCAGATCGTGGCCGCCCAGGGCCGGCGACCGTTCCGCGCTGACCCCACGCTGCAGCGACTGCGCAACGCGGCCGGCCTGAACGGCGGCTGACCGGGCGGACTATCCTCGGGTGGTCACCCCCTCCGCCTGCCGGTTTGGGGGCTCTCGTGTTGTCTCCTCCCTGCCCACGACCCCTGCGAAAGGCTCCGCGTGCTGACTCACCAGCTCTCCGACGCCGTGCTCGCCGAGCCTGCGCTGGCCACGGCCCTCGGTGAGGACGCGCGGCTGGGCCGACTCGACCTGACCGCCCCGCCCGGCATCCGGCCGTTCCTGGTGGAGGGCCTGGTGCGAGAGGGCCGCACGGTCCTGCTCGTCACCGCGACCGGTCGCGAGGCGGAGGAGCTGACCTCCGAGCTGGCCTCCCTGGTCGACCCGGCCGCGGTGGCCTACTACCCCAGCTGGGAGACCCTGCCGCACGAGCGGCTGAGCCCACGCAGCGACACCATCGGGCGTCGGCTGGCCGTGCTGCGCCGGCTGCGTCACCCGGGCCTGGATGCCGCCACGGGGCCGCTGCGCGTGGTCGTGGCCCCGGTGCGGTCCGTCCTCCAGCCGCAGGTGAAGGGCCTGGGCGACCTCGAGCCGGTCGCGCTCGTGCCCGGCGACACAGCCGACCTCGACGACCTCACCCGGCGGCTGGCGGATGCGGCGTACACCCGGGTCGACCTCGTCGAGAAGCGTGGCGAGTTCGCGGTGCGTGGCGGCCTGGTCGACGTCTTCCCGCCGACCGAGCAGCATCCGGTGCGCGTCGAGCTGTGGGGCGACGAGGTGGAGGAGATCCGCTCGTTCTCCGTCGCCGACCAGCGCACGATCGAGCAGATCGACCTGCTGTGGGCACCGCCGTGCCGAGAGCTGCTGCTCACCGACGACGTACGCCGTCGGGCTGCGGCCCTGGGGGAGGCCCATCCGCAGCTGGCGGAGATGACCGACAAGCTGGCGGCCGGCATCGCCGTCGAGGGCATGGAGTCGCTCGCGCCGGTGCTCGTCGACGAGCTGGAGCTGCTGGTCGACGCGATGCCCGAGGACACCCATGTCGTCGTCGTCGACCCGGAGCGTGTGCGCAGCCGGGCCCACGACCTGGTCGCGACCAGCGAGGAGTTCCTCGGGGCATCCTGGGCCGCGGCCGCCGGCGGCGGCACCGCCCCGATCGACCTGGGCGCCGCGTCGTACCACTCGCTCGACGACGTCACGGCGCATGCGCGCGAGCTCGGCCGTCCGTGGTGGACGGTCAGCCCGTTCGGCCTCGACGGTGAGCTGCTCGCGGACGGCGACCGAGCCGGCCACACCGTCGCCGCCGTGCCGGTCGAGGGCTACCGCGGAGACATCGAGCGCGCGGTCGCCGACCTGCGTGGCTGGGTCGCCGACGGCCGACGCGTCGTCCTGGTCCATCTCGCGCACGGGCCCGCCCAGCGCATGGTCGAGGTGCTCGGAGAGCACGACCTGGCCGCGCGACTGGTGGAGCCGGACGCGCTGACCCTCGAGACCGGCCTGGTCACCGTCACCACCGGCACCCTCTCCCACGGCTTCGTGGCCGACAGTCTCGGGCTCGTGCTGCTGACCGGCGACGACCTGTCCGGGCAGCGTGCGGCGACCCGAGACCAGAGCCGGATGCCGATCCGGCGCAAGCGGCAGATCGACCCGCTCGAGCTGACCAAGGGCGACTACGTCGTGCACGAGCAGCACGGCGTCGGGCGGTTCGTCGAGATGCGGCAGCGCGAGGTGCAGGGGGCCACCCGCGAGTACCTCGTCCTGGAGTACGGCGCCAGCAAGCGGGGCGGGCCGGCCGACCGGCTCTACGTCCCGGCCGACGCGCTGGACCAGGTCACCCGCTACGTCGGGGGCGAGCAGCCCCACCTCGACCGGCTCGGCGGCTCCGACTGGGGAAAGCGGAAGAACCGCGCGCGTCGTGCCGTGCGCGAGATCGCCGCCGAGCTGATCAAGCTGTACGCCGCGCGGCAGGCCACGCAGGGCTTCGCGTTCGGCCCGGACACACCCTGGCAGCGCGAGCTGGAGGACGCCTTCCCGTTCCACGAGACGCCCGACCAGCTGACGACCGTCGACGAGGTCAAGGCCGACATGCGGCAGACCGTGCCGATGGACCGGCTGGTGTGCGGTGACGTCGGCTACGGCAAGACCGAGATCGCCGTACGAGCGGCGTTCAAGGCGGTGCAGGACGGCAAGCAGGTCGCCGTCCTCGTGCCGACCACCCTGCTGGTGCAACAGCACTACACGACGTTCGCCGAGCGGATGGGTGCCTTCCCGGTGTCGATCCGGGCGCTGAGCCGCTTCCAGACCGAGAAGGAGGCCCGCGAGGTGGGTGACGGGCTGCGCGAGGGCTCGGTCGACATCGTGATCGGCACGCACCGCCTGCTGAACCCCGACATCAAGGTCAAGAACCTCGGCCTGATCGTGGTCGACGAGGAGCAGCGCTTCGGCGTCGAGCACAAGGAGCAGATGAAGCGGCTGCGCACCAGCGTCGACGTCCTCTCGATGAGCGCGACCCCGATCCCGCGCACCCTCGAGATGGCGATCACCGGCATCCGGGAGATGTCGACGATCACCACGCCGCCGGAGGAGCGCCACCCGGTGCTGACCTATGTCGGGGCCTACGAGGACCGCACCGTCACCGCCGCGATCCGCCGCGAGCTGCTGCGCGAGGGGCAGGTGTTCTTCATCCACAACCGCGTGCAGTCGATCGAGAAGGCCGCGGCGCACATCCGCGAGCTCGTGCCCGAGGCGCGCGTGGCCACGGCCCACGGCCAGATGGGGGAGCACCAGCTCGAGCAGGTGATGCTGGACTTCTGGGAGAAGCGCTTCGACGTGCTCGTCTGCACCACGATCGTGGAGTCCGGCCTCGACGTCTCGAACGCCAACACCATGATCATCGAGCGCGCCGACACCCTCGGGCTCTCCCAGCTCCACCAGCTGCGCGGGCGCGTGGGTCGGTCCAGTGAGCGCGCCTACGCCTACTTCCTCTTCCCCGCCGAGAAGCCCCTCACCGAGACCGCACACGAGCGGCTCGCGACGCTGGCCCAGCACTCCGACCTCGGCGGCGGCATGGCGATCGCGATGAAGGACCTCGAGATCCGCGGCGCCGGCAACCTCCTGGGCGGGGAGCAGTCGGGCCACATCGCCGACGTCGGGTTCGACCTCTACGTCCGGCTGGTCGGAGAGGCAGTCCAGGAGTTCCGCTCCGACGGCGCGGGGCCCGACGAGCTCGGGGAGGTCCGCATCGAGCTGCCCGTCGACGCTCACCTGCCGCACACCTACATCCCGAGCGAGCGACTGCGACTGGAGATGTACCGCCGGCTCGCCGAGGTGCGCACCGATGCCGACGTCGACGCGATCCGCGACGAGCTGGACGACCGGTACGGCGAGCCTCCGGTCGAGGTCGCCTCCCTGCTCCTGGTCGCCCGCTTCCGGGCGCGGGCGCGCCAGGCCGGCATCTCCGAGGTCACCATCGCGGGTCGCAACGTCCGGTTCGCCCCGGTCGACCTGCCCGAGTCGCGCGTCGTGCGTCTCCAGCGACTCTTCCCCCGCAGCATCGTGAAGGCCCAGGTCGGCACGCTGCTCGTGCCGCGGCCGCAGACCACCTCGGGTGCGCAGGTCATCGGGGGGCGTCCGATCGACGGGGTGGCCCTGCTTGAATGGGCTCGCACCGTCGTCGACTCGGTCATCGACCCTCGCGCCGAGACCGAGAACAGCACCAGGGAGTCATCGTGAACCTCACGCGACGTAGCGTCGCTCTCACCGGCGTCGCCGCCGCCGGGCTGCTTCTCACCGGCTGTGGGAGCTCCCGCGGCATTCATCCGGGCAACGCCGTGGTGGTGGGCAGCGACACCGTGTCGATGAGCAAGATCGACACGACCTCCACGCTGTTCTGCAAGGTCTACGTCGCCCAGCAGCAGCTCCAGTCCGCCTCGCAGCAGTCCGGGCCGCTCCCGCTGGGGTCCTTCCGCAGCTACGCCGCCTCGAGCCTGGCCAAGCGCGCGCTCGGCCAGCAGCTCGCCGACCAGTACGCCGTGGAGCCCGCCTCGGGCTACCAGACGCAGATCAGTCAGTACCAGCAGGCGCTCGCCTCCTCACCGGCCGACGAGCGTGACGCCGCCATCGCGGTGGCCGGGGCCGACGCCTACCTGCAGAACGTCGAGGTCTCGGTCGGCCAGAAGATCACCGGCAGCACCGGCCAGACCGACGCCGACCTCAAGGCCGACCTCGAGCGCGGTCAGGTCGCCGCCCAGGACTGGCTGAACGATCACGACGCCTTCGTCGACCCGGTCTTCGGCCTCGCGGTCGACGGCGGCACCTTCACCGCCCAGAAGGACCAGACGTCGTACCCGCTCAGCACGCTGGCCTCCCAGGGAGCCGCGCCCCAGCCCGCCAGCACCTACACGGCGGCGCTGCCCGCGGCGCAGGTCTGCGGCTGACACGTGGCCGACGGGCAGGCCCTCCTCGACTTCCTCGACGACATGCGCCGGCTCCGGCGCGAGTGTCCCTGGAAGCGGGAGCAGACCCACCGGTCGCTGGCGCGCTACCTCCAGGAGGAGACCGCCGAGACGCTCGAGGCGATCGACAGCGGTGACGACGCCCACCTGCGTGAGGAGCTCGGCGACCTGCTGCTCCAGGTGTACTTCCACGCCGTCATCGCCGAGGAGACCGGTGCGTTCGACCTCGACGACGTCGCGCGCTCGATCAGCGACAAGATGCACCGGCGCAACCCCCATGTCTTCGGCGCCGGCGCCGCGTCGATGCCGGCGATGTCCGCGGCCGAGGTCGACGCGCAGTGGCAGGAGATCAAGGCCCGCGAGAAGGTCCGGCCCTCGGCGTACGACGGCATCGGGCCCAGCCTGTCCGCCCTGTTGCTCGCCACCAAGATCCTCGAGCGCCGGCCCGACGTCGTGCCCCCGCAGGGCTCCGCCGACGTCGGCGACCGCCTCCTTGCCCTCGTCGCCGAGGCGAGCGCCGCCGGCGTCGACCCCGAGCAGGCCCTCCGCGACGCCGTCCGCCGCGCGGTCCCGGAGCGCTGACCCGGCAGTTGTTGACCTCCCAGAGCGCTGACCCGGCAGTTGTTGACTTCCGAGAACGCTGACCCGGCGTCAACTCTTGCCGGGTCAGCGCTGTTCGGCGTCAACTTCTGCCGGCTGAGCGCCGTACGGCGTCAACTTCTGCCGGGTCAGCGGGCGCGGTTCCGCCCCGCGGGTGCTGCGCGGGGAGGCCTCTCCGCGCGGATAGTGTGACCGCATGGCGATCATCGAAGCCGTCGGGGCGCGCGAGATCCTCGACTCCCGAGGCAACCCGACCGTCGAGGTCGAGGTGCTGCTCGACGACGGCACCTACGCTCGTGCGGCCGTCCCCAGCGGCGCCTCGACGGGCGCGTTCGAGGCCGTGGAGCTGCGCGACGGGGACAAGGCGTACGGCGGCAAGGGTGTCCAGAAGGCCGTGGCCGCGGTCGTGCAGCAGATCGGGCCGGCGCTCGAGGGGCTCGACGCGGATGACCAGCGGGTCGTCGACCAGACGATGATCGACCTCGACGCCACCCCCAACAAGGCCAGCCTCGGCGCCAACGCGATCCTCGGCGCCTCGCTCGCGGTCGCCAAGGCCGCCGCCGACTCGGCGGCCCTGCCGCTCTACCGGTACGTCGGCGGCCCGAACGCCCACCTGCTCCCGGTGCCGATGATGAACATCCTCAACGGCGGGTCGCACGCAGACTCCAACGTCGACATCCAGGAGTTCATGATCGCCCCGATCGGTGCGGCGACCTTCCGCGAGGCGGTCCAGACGGGTGCCGAGGTCTACCACGCGCTGAGGTCCGTGCTGAAGAAGAAGGGCCTGGCCACCGGCCTGGGTGACGAGGGCGGCTTCGCGCCCGACCTCGAGAGCAACCGGGCGGCCCTCGACCTGATCGCCGAGGCGGTCTCGGCAGCCGGCCTCGACCTCGGCACCGACATCGCGCTGGCGATGGACGTCGCGGCCAGCGAGTTCTACGACGACGGCAGCTACTCCTTCGAGGGTGGCACCCGGTCGGCCGACGAGATGACCGCCTACTACGCCGACCTCGTCGCGTCGTACCCGATCGTCAGCATCGAGGACCCGCTCAACGAGGACGACTGGGACGGCTGGAAGACCCTGACCGACGAGCTCGGCGACCGGATCCAGATCGTCGGCGACGACCTCTTCGTGACCAACGTCGAGCGCCTCCAGCGCGGCATCGACGGTGGTCAGGCCAACGCGCTGCTGGTGAAGGTCAACCAGATCGGCTCGCTCACCGAGACCCTCGACGCCGTGGACCTCGCCCATCGCAACCGCCTGCGCTGCATGATGAGCCACCGCTCCGGCGAGACCGAGGACACCACGATCGCGGACCTCGCCGTCGCGACCAACTGCGGCCAGATCAAGTCCGGTGCCCCGGCCCGCACCGACCGCACGGCGAAGTACAACCAGCTGCTGCGCATCGAGGAGGAGCTCGGCGACGCCGCTCGGTACGCCGGCGCCCGCGCCTTCCCGAGGTTCGGGGCCTGATGAAGCAGCGGCGCGCGCCCAGCGGGCGGCCGGGATCCCGTCCGGGGGGGCCACGGCAGCGCGCCCGCTCTCGACCGGCCGCCGCCACTCCCGTGCCGGGGACGGCGACGGCGACGGGGGAGCGCCGTCACTCGAGGTTCACCGGGCGCGCGATGGTGCTCGTGCTGGTGCTGTCGGTGCTGACCATCTCGTATGCGTCGTCGCTGAAGGCCTACTTCCAGCAGCACACCCAGATCCAGCAGCTGCGGGGCCAGATCGCCGCCAGCGAGAGCAGCATCTCCCGGCTCCAGGGCGAGAAGGAGCGCTGGCGGGACCCGACCTACGTCCGCGAGCAGGCACGCGCGCGGTTCGGCTACCTGATGCCGGGCCAGACGTCGTACGTCGTGATCGGCCAGGACGGCAAGCCGCTCTCTGCCCAGGCCACCCTCTCCGACCCACGCACCTCGTCGTCGACGACGCCGACCGCATGGTGGACCCGTGAGTGGCGTTCGGTCCAGCTCGCGGGCGACCCGCCCTCGGCCGGGGTCCAGCAGAAGCCGCTGAAGTACCTCGGCGGCTCTCACCAGTGAAGCCCGGCGACCTCGGCGCGGTCGAGGCTCAGCTCGGGAGGACTCCGCGCGGCACCCGTGCCGTGGGGCATCGGTGTCCCTGTGGCCTGCCCGACGTCGTGGTGACCGAGCCGCGCCTGCCCGACGGCACGCCCTTCCCGACGACGTACTACCTGACCTGCCCGCGCGCGACCTCGCTGGTCGGCACCCTTGAAGGTTCGGGGCTGATGCGCGAGATGGAGGCCCGGCTCCGCGACGACGCCGAGCTCGCCGCGGCGTACCTCGCGGCTCACCAGGCCTATCTGGTCGCCCGTGCCGCGCTCGGCGACGCGCCGGAGATCGACGGCATCTCCGCGGGCGGGATGCCCGACCGCGTCAAGTGCCTGCACGTGCTGGCCGCCCACGCACTGGCCGCAGGCCCGGGCGTGAACCCCCTCGGCGACGAGGTGCTCGAGCGACTGGACGCGTGGTGGGCCGACGGCCCGTGTGTGGAGCCTGGAGCCGGGCCGGACACCGATGTCTGAGCGGTACGCCGCCATCGACTGCGGCACGAACTCCATCAAGATCCTGGTCGTCGACCGGCAGCAGGTGCTGGTGCGCGAGTCACGGATGGTGCGGCTCGGCCAGGGCGTGGACACCAGCGGCGTGCTCTCCGAGGAGTCGCTGGCTCGCACGTTCGCCGCGATCGACGAGTTCGCCGCCCTCGTCGAGAGCCACGACGTGACCCGCCTACGGTTCTGTGCGACCTCGGCGACGCGCGACGCCCGCAACGCGAAGGTCTTCACCGACGGGGTCCGGTCCCGGCTCGGAGTCACCCCCGAGGTCCTCTCGGGGCCGGAGGAGGCCGCCCTGGTCTTCGAAGGAGCGGTGGGACACCTGCGCACGCCGGTCGAGCAGCCGGTGCTGGTCGTCGACATCGGCGGCGGCTCGACCGAGCTCGTGCTGGGCCGTGAGCATCCCGAGTCCGCGGTGTCGATGGACATCGGGTCGGTGCGTCTCCACGAGCGTCATCTCCACGACGACCCGCCGACCGCCGGTCAGGTGGCGGCGTGCCTGGCGGACGTCGACCGACACCTCGACGACTGCCCCGTCCCGCTGTCCCAGGCGCGAGCGGTGATCGGCACCTCAGGCACCATCAAGACCCTCGTCGCGGCGATGCTCGACCTTCCTCTCTACGACCGTGACGTGATCGACGGGGTGGAGCTGGCGGCGGCCGACACGGCGGCGTACGTCGAGCGCCTGGTCGCGATGAGCGTGGACGAGCGCCGGGCGATCGCGTCGATGCACCCCGGACGCGCGGACGTGATCGGTGCCGGAGCCCTGATCTGGTCGCGGGTGCTGGCGCGGGCGGGTGTCGCGCACTACCGCGTCTCCGAGGCGGACATCCTCTACGGCATCGCCGCCTCGCTGTCCGGGCCATGACCGGCGAGCTCCCGCACCCCCTGACCGGTGCGACGTACCCCAGCCCCGTGCCGCCGGGCGCCGGCTGGCCGGACGACCCCGCGACGGCAGACACCCCGGTCGCCCGCGGCCCTGACGACGTACGCCGGCTTGCGGAGGTGGAGGACCTCGCCGAGCTGGACGCACGGGTCAGCGTCTGCTCGGCCTGCCCGCGGCTCGTCCGCTGGCGGGAGGACGTCGCGCGCGACAAGCGGGCGTCGTTCGCCGACCAGCCGTACTGGGGGCGCCCGATCGCCGGCTGGGGTGCCCCGACCACCGGCGCGGGCGGCGTCGGGGAGGAGGCCCGACTCGTGATCGTCGGCCTCGCCCCCGCGGCGAACGGCGGCAACCGGACCGGCCGAGTCTTCACCGGCGACTCGTCGGGGGACTGGCTGTTCGCCAGCCTGCACCGTGTCGGCCTCGCCACGCAGGAGCGCAGCGACCACGCCGGCGACGGCCAGCGGCTCGTCGGCACCCGGATGGTCGCCACCGTGCGCTGTGCCCCGCCCGCCAACAAGCCCACCGTCGAGGAGCGGGACACCTGCGCCCCCTGGATCCACAGCGAGCTCGCCCTGCTCGCCCCGACCCTGCGGGTCGTCGTCGCGCTCGGTGCCTACGGCTGGGACGGCGCGCTCCGGGCGCTGGCGGGCGCCGGGTACGACGTACCTCGACCGAAGCCGCGGTTCGGCCACGGCGCGCAGGTCGTCCTCGGACCTGCGGTGGGTGGCGAGGACGGCGTTCGACTGCTCGGGTGCTACCACCCGTCGCAGCACAACACCTTCACCGGCCGGCTGACCCCCGCGATGCTCGACGAGGTGCTGGCGACGGCGCGCGACCTCGCCGGCATCGCCCCCGCCTGAGCCCTGCGACAATGCCGCACGTCACAGCGCCCCTGTATCCCAACCGGTAGAGGAAGCCGCCTTAAAAGCGGTCCCAGTCTGGGTTCGACTCCCAGCGGGGGCACCCGCCCCACGTTGGTCGACCGCCGCTGGTTGAGGAAGCGCGCTAGCGCTGTCTCGAAACCATGGTGACCTTGGCGCGGGCGTTGGGGTGGTTTCGAGACGGGCGCAGTGCGCCCTCCTCAACCAACGGCGGACGGTCAGCGGCGGCGGCGTCCCACCTCGAGGGCGGCGCCGCCGGCGAGCAGGAGGGCGAGGCCGGCGAGCAGAAGGCTGAGCGAGGGGCCGCCGGTGTCGGGGAGCGTGCTCCCGGGCGGTGCCGGGTTGGGCGGCGTCGTGGGGTGGTGGTGGCCGTGCGCCGGACC
>DATBBE010000153.1:0-10813 GCA_036271155.1 Nocardioides sp.
TCGCCTGGCTCGGCGCCCTCGATGTGGAACGGACCGGTGAGCGGGTTCACGAAGGGGAACTCGATGACCTGCGAGACCAGGTCGTCGACGCCGCGCACCTTGCCGGCGAAGGCGTCCTCGCTCCACAGCTCCAGCACCGTGCCCGGCTTCACACGGCGCACCGGAGGGACGCCACCGAAGGTCCAGGCCAGCTCGTGCGGCTCGGGGCGATAGCTGATCACGTCCATGAGTGAGCTCTCACTCCTCGTCGAAGACGCGCTTGGTCTCCAGGATCCGCTGCGGGTCTCGGGCCGTGAGCACGACGAGGTACACGATCCCGATCACCATCCAGACCGCCGCGATCGGACCGGCGTACGAGACGGGCTTCGACAGTGTGCTGATGAAGCTGAACGCCGGGATGCCGGCGCCGGCGAAGAACGCCGGGATGAACGCGATCGCGCCCAGGACCGGCAGGATCCCGTGTCGCACGAGGTTGAACTCGTCTCGCCGGAAGCGCAGGAAGTACATCAGGCAGGCGATGTTCAGCAGGATGTACATCGGCGCGAAGATGTCGACGAGGATCGTGGCGGTCAGGGCGAACCCGGTGACGGGGTCGTAGTGGAAGCCGAGGAAGAGCGCCACCGCCAGCGAGACCACCAGCTGCGCGACCATCGCCTGGAGCGGTGAGCCGAACGGGTTGAGCCTGCCGAACCCCTCCGGCAGCAGCTTGATCCGGCCCATCGCGAACATCGTGCGGGTGGCGGAGTTGTTGGCGGCGTTCTGGTTGGCGATGATCGAGTTGACCAGGGCCAGGAACACCAGCAGGAAGCCGATCCACCCCCACGCGTGCCGCGCCAGGATGTTCTGCCACGGGTTGCTGTCGCCGGCGCTCACGAAGCCGACCATCTTGGCCGGCCCGAACGAGACGGCGCTCGCGTAGGTGTTGAGCAGGTAGAACCCGCCGATGGCCAGGCAGGCGACGATGATGGCGCGCGGGATCGTGCGGCGTGGCTCTGCCGCCTCCTCGGCGATGGGTGCCGCCTGCTCGAAGCCGATGAACGCCAGGATCGTGAACACCGACCCCGCGATCACGCCGGAGAACCCCTTGTAGTCGGGGTTGTTGGCGTAGTGGGTGCCGAAGACCTGGAGGGTGTTGGAACTGCCGGCCTTGACGATCAGGGTCAGCGCGATCCCGACGAAGACCACGATCTCGAAGGCGCCGAGCAGCATGCCGATGGTGGTGGACGCCGTGATGCCGCGGTAGCCGAGAGCGAAGACGAGCAGGCAGACCAGACTGGTCCAGATCCACCAGGTGTTGTTCGACCAGCCCCACTCGGAGTTCAGGGTGCCGGCGACGACGAAGCCCATCTGCAGCGCGAGGAAGGGCCCGCCGACGATGACGCCCAGCAGGAACCCCCAGGCCACCAGGAACCCCGCCTTGGGGTGGATGCCGTGGCTGACGAACGTGTAGAACGCTCCGGCCGACGGCAGGTGCTTGGCGAGCTGACCGATCGAGTTCGCCGCGATCAGGCTCGCGACGAGGGCCAGGATCACCGCCAGGGGAGCGGCGCCGCCGGCGTAGGAGATGCCCAGCGGGATCGACAAGGCGGTCGCGATCGCCGGTGCCATGAACGTGATCGACTGGAACAGGACGCCGCCGAAGCTCACGGCGCCGCGCTGCAGCCCAGGCGAGCCTCCGGTCTCGGTCGTCGGGGTGTTGCTCGCCATCGTGATGCTCCTCGGGCTCGGGGATGCTCGGAGAAACCGACTCAATCTAGAACCAGGTCCGGCCCGTCGACAACGACTCCGGTTGTACGGAATTCAGGACAATCGGAGTCGGTGGATGCGCGACTCCCAGGGCCGCAGCCTCAGGTCGTACGGCGCTTCGTCGTCCCGATGGGTCGGCAGGATGACCTCTGACCCGGTCAGGTCGGGGATGTCTCCGGCGGCGAGTGCGACGGGATGGCCAGAGAGGTTGGCGAGCACCAGCAGCACGTCGTCCCCGAGGGTGCGGGTGAACGTCCAGACCGCGGGATGGTCGGGCAGCAGGAGCTCGAAGCGCCCGTCGACGACGACGGCGTCGGTGTGGCGAAGCGCGATGAGCCGGCGGTAGTGGTGGAGGACGGAGTCGGGGTCCGCGGCCTGCGTCTCGGCGTTGACGACGTCGCGGTCGGCGTGGACGGGCAGCCACGGCGTGCCGGTCGTGAAGCCGGCGTGCTCGCCGGCGTCCCACTGCATCGGCGTCCGGGCGTTGTCGCGGCTCTTCGCCGCGAGCGACCGCAGCACTTCGGCCTCGGGTACGCCTCGCGCGAGCGCCTCATGTGCCCAGTTGACGGACTCCAGGTCGGCGTACTGCTCGAGGCGGGTGAAGCCGGCGCTGGGCATCCCCAGCTCCTCGCCCTGGTAGACGTACGGCGTGCCGCGATGCAGGTGCAGGACGGTGGCCAAGGTCTTCGCCGAGGCGACCCGGTGCTCCGGTGAGTCGTCGCCGAAGCGGCTGACCACCCTGGGTTGGTCGTGGTTCTCCCAGTACAGCGAGTTCCAGCCGACGTCGGCCAGGCCGGTCTGCCATCGGGCGAGGACGCCCTTGAGGTCGGGCAGGTGCAACGGTCGCAGGGCCCACTTGCCCTGCCCCGGCTGCTCGTCCTGCCACAGATGCTCGAACGAGAACACCATGTCGAGCTCGCGTCGCGCAGGGTCGGTGAAGAGGCCGGCCTGCTCGACCGTGCTCATCGCCATCTCGCCGACGGTGAGCAGGTGCTCGTCGGCGATGCCGACCTCACGGCTCATCTCGGCGAGGAACTCGTGCAGGCGGGGCCCGAAGGCCACGCCGACCGGGAACACGAGATCCCGCCCCTCGGCTGGGACGCCGTCACGCAGCGTCGTCTCCTTCGAGATCATGTCGATCACGTCCATGCGGAAGCCGTCGACTCCACGCTCCACCCAGCGTCGCATCATCGCGTAGACGGCCTGGCGGACCTCGTTGCTCTCCCAGTTCAGGTCGGGCTGCTTGCGACTGAAGACGTGGAGGTAGAACTCGCCGCTGCGCTCGTCGTACTCCCAGGCGGGGCCGCCGAACGCCGACTCCCAGTTGGTCGGCGCGCTGCCGTCACTGCGTGGCGGTCGCCACCAGTACCAGTCCCGCTTCGGTGACTCCGGGTCGCGCGACTCGACGAACCACGCGTGCTCGTCGGAGGTGTGGTTGACGACCAGGTCCATCACGACCCGGATGCCACGGCGGTGGCACCCGCTGATGAGCTCGTCGAGATCCGGGAGCGTCCCGAAGAGCGGGTCGACGTCCTCGTAGTCGCTGATGTCGTAGCCGTTGTCGTCCATCGGTGAGCGGTAGATGGGCGAGAGCCAGAGCACGTCGACTCCGAGCAGCCCCAGGTGGTCGAGCCGTGCGGTGATGCCGGGGATGTCGCCGACGCCGTCGGCATCTGAGTCCTGGAAGGACCTGGGGTAGACCTGGTAGACGACGGCGTTCCGCCACCAGTCGGGTCTGCGCGGGGGCGAGGGCACGGCTCACCAGCCTGGCACGGGCCGGATCCGATGCGGGAGGGTGGTCGGGGCTGTCGATCGCCTGTCCTCCCGTTCGACCTAGGAGTGTCAGCGATCAACGACGGAAGGAACGACATGCGCAAGCTCGTGTTGCAGATGGGCCGCTCGATCGACGGCTTCGTGTCGGGCGGACCCGAGGAGGACATCGGTGGCGGAGGGCCTCAGCATCCCGACGTCGTCGACCGGGTCATGGGCTGGATCACCGCCGCCGGCGCACACGCGATGGGCCGGGCGACCTACGAGGAGATGTCCGGCTTCTGGCCGACGTCGACCGACGGGTTCGCCAAGCCCATGAACGAGATACCGAAGGTGGTCTTCTCCCGGACGCTCACCAGTGCCGACTGGGCGACGACGACGATCGCGAGCGGCGACCTGGCCGACGAGGTGGCCCTGCTCAAGGAACAGCCCGGCGGCGACGTCATCGTCTACGGCGGCTACACGCTGGCTCAGGCACTGACCCGGGCGAACCTGGTCGACGAGTACCGCCTCGTCACGCGTCCGGTCGCCCTCGGCGGTGGCGAGCCGATGTTCAAGGACCTGCCGAGGGGGCTCGCGCTCGAGCTCGTCGAGGCCACGGCGTACCCGGACGGCATCGTGATCACCGTCTACCGGAAGCAGAGCTGACGCCCTGCTCGCCATGCGGCCTCAGAGCTTGCGCAGCCGGACGTAGCGCACCGAGTGGTCGCGGTCCTTGCGCAGCACCAGCGTGGCCCGCGATCTCGTGGGCAGGATGTTCTGCTCGAGGTTGGGCCCGTTGATGCTGTCCCAGATGTGCTGCGCGGTGGTCTGTGCCTCGTCGGGTGACAGGTCGGCGTACCGGCGGAAGTACGACGCCGGGTCGGCGAACGCCGTCTCGCGCAGTCGCCGGAACCGGTCGACGTACCACGACCGGATGTCGGAGGTGGCCGCGTCGACGTAGATGCCGAAGTCGAAGTAGTCGCTCAGGGCGAGTCCCGCGCGGCCGTCGTCGGTGACACGTGCGGGCTGGAGGACGTTGAGCCCTTCGATGATGACGATGTCGGGATGGCGTACGACGACGCGCTCGTCGGGCACCACGTCGTAGACGAGATGTGAGTACGTCGGTGCCTCGACCTCGTCCTTGCCGGACTTGATGTCCACCGCGAAGCGCAGCAGGGCGCGCCGGTCGTAGGACTCGGGGAAGCCCTTGCGCTCCAGCAGACCGCGGCGCTCCAGCTCGTCGTTGGGGTACAGGAACCCGTCGGTGGTGACCAGGGCGACGTTGGGGTGCTCGTCCCAGTGCGCCAGCATCTGCTGGAGCACGCGCGCCGTGGTCGACTTGCCGACCGCGACGGAGCCGGCCAGACCGATCACGAACGGCGTACGCGGCGGCTGGGGCTGGTGGAGGAACTCCTCCTGCTTGCGGTAGAGCCGCCGGGCGGCCTTCACCCGGAGGCTGAGGAGCCTCGACAGCGGGAGGTAGACCTGCTCGACCTCCTCGAGGTCGAGCTGGTCGCCGAGGCCCCGCAGCCGGGTGATCTCCTCGTTGCTCAGGGGCTGCCGGACCTGCTCGCCCAGCTCGGCCCACGCGGCGCGATCGAGCTCGACGTACGGCGTGGGCTCACCGTTGCCTGGCCCCCTGCTCGATGGGCGCGGCGCTCCGTGGGGCATGGCGCGCATTGTGGCAGCAGGCCCCACCCACCTCCGACCGCGGCCTCCACGGCCCCCGGCCCGGTCGGCCCGGGCGTTGACGCCGGCAACCGTCAGTGCCACTCTGCGAGACGGTCCACCCAGACCCACTCGTGCGGTAACGAGTGCCGCACCCGTGTCGAGGCCCACCCGGCCCTTTCTCGAGGAGACACACGCTGTGACCAGACCCCGGCTCCTACGCACGTCTGCAGTGATCGCTGCAGTCACCGCCGCGATCGCGGCCCTCACCCTCGGCGGCACGACCCCCGCCGGCGCGGCGGGCTCGCCCTTCACGACCCACCGGATCAAGGTCGACCCGGACGTCACCAAGGTCAGCGGCAACCCCGCTGCCTCGACGTTCAGCTGCCAGACCCGCCCCATCGACGGATCTGCCGGCCCGCGCTGCTACAGCCCGGCCGAGATCCAGAAGGCCTACGGCGTCACGCCGCTGCTCAACCGCGGGAAGGACGGCTCGGGTCGCACGATCGTCATCGTCGACGCCTACCAGAACCCCTACATCGCCGCAGACCTGGCGACGTTCTCCTCGACCTTCGACCTGCCGACGGCGCAGTTCTCGGCGATCGCACCCCAAGGTGTGCCGGCCTTCGACCCGACCGACGCCAACCAGGTGGGCTGGGGCGAGGAGACCACCCTGGACGTCCTGTGGGCGCACGCCATCGCCCCCGGCGCCAAGATCCAGCTGGTCGAGGCGAAGAGCAACGAGGACGCCGACATCTTCGCGGCCACCCAGTACGCCGTCCAGCACAACCTGGGCGACGTTCTCTCCCAGAGCTTCGGGGAGAACGAGAACTGCGTCGACCCCGCTCTGCTGGGCCAGGAGCACCAGCTGTTCCAGCAGGCCTCGCGTGCCGGGTGGACCCTCTTCGCGTCCAGCGGTGACTCGGGTGCGGCCCAGTTCACCTGCGACAACACCGGCGCGGTCAAGGTGGCCAGCAGCCCGGCCTCCGACCCGCTGGTGACCGGCGTGGGCGGCACCACGCTGAGCGCGGCTGACGACGGCAGCTACCTCGGGGAGACGGCCTGGACCGAGACGCTGTTCGGCTGCAACCCGCCGGCCGTCAACCCCGCCGACGTCAACTGCTCCGGTGGCGGCTACAGCACGATCTACCACAAGCCGGGCTTCCAGGCGCTCGACGTCCGGGGCTCCGGCCGCGGCGAGCCCGACGTGGCGTACAACGCGGGCATCAACGGCGGCGTCCTGACCGTCTGCTCGGTGTGCAACGCCGGGGTCCCGGCCGTGTTCCTCTTCGGCGGCACCAGCGCGGGCACCCCGCAGTGGTCGGCCCTGACCGCGATCGGCGACCAGATCGCGCACCGTCGCCTGGGCGACATCAACCCGGCCCTGTACGGGCTGTCGCACCTGCCGAAGGGGATCAACCCGCTGCACGACGTGACGACGGGCAACAACGACGTCGTCGAGATCGGCGGGGCGGGCTACGACGCCGGCCGCGGCTGGGACCCGGTGACCGGCCTGGGAACACCGAAGGCGAACCTTCTGCTGCCGGCGCTGGCGCTCCTCGGGTAGCGGCTCACCCCTGACAACAGGACCGCGGGGCTACCCGGCCCCGCGGTCCCGTCGTGCCGATCACCCTGAGAGGGCCGGGCCCGACCTCTAGACTCGCCCCATGTGCGGCATCGTGGGATACGTCGGCGACAAGCGGGCCAAGGACGTCGTCGTCGAGGGCCTGCGCCGCCTGGAGTACCGCGGCTACGACTCCGCGGGGGTGGCCCTCGTGCCGTCGGCCGCGGGTGCCGGCTCCATCGCCTGGGCGAAGAAGGCCGGCAAGCTGGCGAACCTCGAGAAGGTGCTCGCGGAGTCGCCTCTCCCTGACGCGTCGACCGGCATCGGCCACACGAGGTGGGCGACGCACGGCGCGCCCAACGACATCAACGCCCACCCCCATCTCGGCAACGACGGCCGCGTCGCGCTGGTACACAACGGCATCATCGAGAACTTCGCCGAGCTTCGTGCCGAGGTGCAAGCGGCCGGCGACGTGCTCCGGTCGGAGACCGACACCGAGATCGCCGCCCATCTCCTCGAGCGCGCGCTCGAGCGCGGCGGCACATTGACCGAGGCCATGCAGCAGGTCTGCACGCGGCTGGACGGCGCGTTCACCCTGGTCGCGGTGGACGCCGAGGACCCGTCGCGCGTCGTGGCCGCGCGACGCAACTCGCCGCTGGTCGTGGGGATCGGTGAGGGAGAGAACTTCATCGGCTCCGACGTCGCGGCGTTCATCGAGCACACCCGCGAGGCGATGGAGCTCGGGCAGGACCAGATCGTGACCATCACTCGCGAGGGCGTCGAGGTGACCGGCTTCGACGGCACCCCCGCCGAGGGCGTGCGCTACCACGTCGACTGGGATCTCTCGGCCGCCGAGAAGGACGGCTACGACTGGTTCATGCGCAAGGAGATCTTCGAGCAGCCGCGGGCGATCGCGGACGCCCTGCTCGGGCGTCACGACGCGGCCGGCCGGCTCCAGCTCGACGAGGTGCGCATCACCGACGACGAGCTGCGCGAGGTCGACAAGATCATCGTGATCGCCGCCGGCACCTCGTTCTACGCCGGACTGGTCGCCAAGTACGCGATCGAGCACTGGTGCCGAGTGCCGGTGGAGGTCGAGCTGAGCTCGGAGTTCCGCTACCGCGACCCGATCCTGACCCGTTCGACCCTCGTGGTCGCGATCAGCCAGTCGGGCGAGACCGCAGACACGCTCCAGGCGATCCGGCACGCCCGCACCCAACGGTCGAAGGTGCTGGCGATCTGCAACACCAACGGCTCGACGATCCCACGCGAGTCGGACGCCGTGATCTACACCCATGCCGGACCGGAGATCGGGGTCGCCTCGACCAAGGGCTTCATCACCCAGGTGATCGCGGCCTACCTCCTCGGTCTCTACCTCGCCCAGGTCAAGGACACGTCGTACGCCGACGAGATCGCCAAGGTCGTCGACGAGCTGCACGACATGCCTGGTCACGTGCAGCGGATCCTGGACTCCGCGGACGAGATCTACGCGCTGGCCGCGGAGCTGCAGGGCGCTCGGGCGGTGCTGTTCCTCGGGAGGCACGTCGGCTACCCGATCGCGCTGGAGGGCGCCCTCAAGCTCAAGGAGCTCGCCTACCTGCATGCCGAGGGCTTCGCCGCCGGGGAGCTGAAGCACGGCCCGATCGCGCTGATCGAGCCGGGTCTGCCGGTGTTCTGCGTCGTGCCGCCCCGCGGGCGCGACCAGCTCCACGACAAGATGGTCAGCGCGATCCAGGAGATCCGGGCCCGCGGTGCGCGCACGATCGTGCTCGCCGAGGACGACGACACCGGCATCGAGGAGTTCGCGGACACCGTCATCCGGCTCCCGTGGGTCTCGACCCTCCTGCAGCCCGTGCTCGCCGTCGTACCCCTGCAGCTGTTCGCCTGCGAGCTGGCCTCTCTGCTGGGCCACGACGTCGACCAGCCGCGCAACCTGGCCAAGTCCGTCACGGTCGAGTAGAGACCGGCCCATGGCGATCGTCGGCGTCGGCATCGACGTGGTCGACATCTCTCGCTTCGGCGACGCGCTGCGGCGTACGCCGAGGATGGTCGAGCGGCTGTTCACCGCGGCGGAGGCCGAGCGGCCTCCGGCGTCCCTGGCCGCGCGCTTCGCCGCCAAGGAGGCGTTGGCCAAGGCCCTCGGCGCGCCGGGGAACCTCGAGTGGCACGACGCCGAGGTGGTCTCGGAGTCGTCGGGGCGGCCACGGCTCGTGCTGCGAGGCACCGTCGCCGCCCGGGCGGCCGAGCTGGGCGCCGCCTCGGTCCACCTCTCCCTGTCCCACGACGCCGGCATCGCCTCGGCCGTGGTGGTGCTGGAAGGCACGGTGTGACCCGACCAGCGAAGCCCCTAGGGTCGGAGCATGAGGGCCGCGCACACCGTCGAGCAGGTGCGGGCGGCGGAGGCGTCGCTGATGGCGCAGGTGCCCGAGGGCGCGCTCATGCAGCGGGCCGCAGCCGGGCTGGCGGCGTCCGTGGTCGACCTGCTCGGGGGCGCCTACGGCCGGCGCGTGCTGGTGCTGGCCGGCTCCGGCGACAACGGCGGCGACGCGTTGTACGCCGGTGCGATGCTCGCGCGGCGCGGCGCCCGGGTCGAGGTGGTGGCGGTCGCCGACGCGGTGCACGCGGCGGGGCTGGCCTCCTTGCGCGCGGTCGGAGGCCGGCTGGTGGAGCTCGCCGCCGTCTCCACGCCGGACGTCGTCCTCGACGGCATCGTCGGCATCGGCGGGCGGCCGGGCCTGCGGGACCGCGCGGCTGACGCGGTCCGAGCCGTGAGCGGGCGGCCGATGGTGGCCGTCGACGTCCCGAGTGGCGTCGACGTCGACACCGGCCGCGTCGAGGGAGAGCACGTGCGGGCCGACCTCACCGTCACGTTCGGCACCCACAAGATCTGCCATCTCGTCGAGCCGGCGGCGTCTGCGTGCGGCGTCGTCCAGCTGGTCGACATCGGGCTCGATCTTCCGGGCGCCGCGGTCACCGCCCTCCAGCAGGACGACGTCGCGGCCCTGCTGCCGCGCCCTGGTGAGGACGCCCAGAAGTACACCCGCGGCGTCGTCGGCGTCCGAGCCGGGTCGGAGCGGTACCCGGGGGCCGGCGTGCTCTCGACGTCCGGCGCTGCGTGCGGGCTCGTCGGCATGGTGCGGTACGCCGGTGGGGCACCCGACGCGGCCCTGGCCGCGCACCCCGAGGTGGTGGTCGGCGAGGGGCGGGTGCAGGCCTGGGTGGTCGGCTCCGGCGGCGACACGGACGCGGACGGGTGGCTGACCGCGGCACTGGGCGACGGCGTACCCCTCGTCGTCGACGCGGACGCCCTCCAGCACCTCACGGCGCCTTTGGACCGCCCCGCGCTCCTCACCCCTCATGCGGGCGAGCTCGCCGCGATGCTGGGCGTCGAGCGGGCGGAGGTCGAGGCAGACCAGCTGGCCTTCGCCCGTCGTGCGGCGAGGGAGTACGCCGCCACGGTGCTGCTCAAGGGACACCACACGCTGGTGGCCGCGCCGGACGGACGGGTCCGGGTCACCACCACCGGGACGCCGTGGCTCGCCGTCGCCGGCGCGGGCGACGTCCTGGGCGGGCTGTGCGGGGCACTGCTCGCGGCCGGGCTCACGCCGTACGACGCGGGGTCGGTCGGGGCGTGGCTCCACGGCGCCGCCGCGACGTACGCCTCCCGCGGGGGACCGCTCTCCGCCCCGAGGGTCGCCGCCGCCCTCCCCCACGTGGTCGCCGCCCTGTCCCGATAGTTCGCAGCATCTGGCACCTCGACACGCCGGTCAGGCGGTGCGGAATGCTGCGAAGTATCGAGACGGGGCGCCAGGGTGGGGGATCCGCGATGGAAGGATGCGCGCATGAGCGCCGAGGCCCGTCGACCAGAGATCGTGGTCGACCTGGGGGCGATCGGTCGCAACGTCGGCAGGCTCCGCGACCTGGTCGCGCCCGACGGCTCGGACGTGATGGTGGTGGTCAAGGCCGACGGCTACGGCCACGGGATGGTCGAGTCCGCGGCGGCCGCGCGGCGGGCCGGGGCGCCGTGGATCGGGGTCGCCACGATCGAGGAGGCCCTCCGGCTCCGCGCCGCGGGCGACACCG
>DATBBE010000154.1:0-6418 GCA_036271155.1 Nocardioides sp.
GGTGTGGGCGCGGTGTTCCTCGGCGAGCAGGAGGCGGTGTTCGTGGTCCTCGGCGAGGTCGGGGGCGATGACTTCCAGGACTTTGCGGCCCAGGCGGCGTAGCTGGGTGGGTGGGAACTGGCCGGCCTCGGCCAGCAGGTGGGCCTCGGCCTTGACCAGCAGCTCGGGATCGACCTGCTGGGGGAGGTCGTCGAGGGCGTGGGTGAGGACTCCGGCCTGCTGCCAGGTGACCTGCCCGCTGCGGGCGGCTTGGGCGAGTGCCGGCCACCGGTCGCGCAGGGTGGTGCCGAGGCGCTCGTCAGCGATGGCCTCGCGCCGGTCGGTGCGGGTCTCCACGGCCAGCCAGGTGCCGGGCGAGCGGTCGGCGGTCTGGTCTGCCAGGTCCTCGGCGACTGCCAGGACGTCGGCTCGCAGCGCGGTGACCCTGGCTGTGAGGCGGGTCAGCCCGACCAGGAGGGCGGCTTTGTCGCCGGTGGTGAGGTAGATCGGGTCGAGCCCGGCCACGTCGTCCAACGCAGCGTCGATCACGCGGGCAGCCGCGAGCAGCGGGTGCTCCGGGGCCGGGACCGAGATCGACATACCGCCAGCACAACAGCGGCCGCCGACAGTTCAGGGGTTTATCAACAGCGATATCCCGCATGACGAGATATCCACAGAAAACTAGTGCCGACCGCTCAGGTGGCCCTGAGCTCGCGGGCGGCGCGACGGGCCAGTCGACCCAAGGCCTCGAGCCGCGCCTGATCGCCTCGCTGGTCCGGGCCCCACAGGCACACGATCGCGACAGGCTCTCCGCGGGTGCCGAGCACGGGCGCAGCGACACCCCACTGACCCTCCTCGAGCTCGCCCTGACACACGGCGAAGCCCTTCGCCCGGATCCGGCGCAGCTCCTCACGCAGGGCCGCTCGCTCGGTGATCGTGGTGTCGGTGTAGCGATGCGGTCGGTCGCCAACGAGTGCGCAGACGCGATCGTCGTCCAGGTAGGCGAGGAACGCCTTGCCCATCGACGAGGCGTGCAGGGAGACCGGTTGGCTCAACCAAGACTCTCCGCACACCATGTCGGGGATCACCTCGGACACGTAGTGCACCTCGTCGCCGTCCACCAGGCCGAAGCACGCGATCTCGCCGGTCTCCAGGCTCACGCGCTCGAGCACCGGCTGGGCGGTCTCGACGAGCGACCGGTTCAGCCCGGCCGCCAGCTCAGCGACCGCGGGCCCGAGCACGAACGAGCCGTCGCGCGGGTCGCGCAGGATCATTCCCTGCGCCTCGAGGGTCAGCAGCATGCGCCAGGCCGTCGCCCGGTTGAGCCCGCATCGGCGTGCCAGAGCGGTCAACGTGTGGGCGCTGCCGGCCTCGCCGACGGCCTTCAGGAGCTCGATCGCTCGCTCGACCGAACGGACTCGGTGCTGCGAGGCCGTGCTCGCCTCGATGTCGTCGTCGGCGCAAGGTCCCACCACGTGAGGATGCTAGGGCACGCCCGGCGACGAGCCGGGTCGAGGGCGAACGGACGGAGGCGGTCTCAGCCGACTCCGAGAGCGTCCAGCGCCGTCATCTCGTCGCTGGTCAGCTCGAAGTCGCCGACATCGGCGTTGGACCGGATGCGGTCGGCGTTCACCGACTTGGGGATGACCACGATCTGGTGCTGGAGGTGCCAGCGGATGATGACCTGCGCCGGGGTGCGCCCGTGCCGGTCGGCGATCTCGATGATCGCCGGATGCGTCAGGGTGCCGCCGCGCAGCGCGCTGTATCCCTCCACCACGACATCGCGCTCGCGGTGCTCTGCCACGACCCCGGCGTCGTACAGCAGTGGGCTCCACTCGATCTGGTTCACCGCCGGCCGCACGCCGGTCGCCTCGGTGACCTCGTCGAGGAGCGCCGCGTCGAAGTTGCTGACGCCGATCTCCCGCGTCAAGCCGGACTCGCGCGCCTCCACCAGCTCACTCCAGAGGTCGACGTTGGCGGAGCCGTCGCCTGGCCAGTGGATCAGCCACAGGTCGAGGTGGTCGGTCTGGAGGAGCTCGAGGCTGCGGTGCAGCGTCTCCAGGCCGCGTCCGGCGTTGTCGGGCGGGCACTTGGTGGTGAGGAAGACGTCCTCGCGCGGTACGCCGCTCGCGGCGAGACCGCGACCCACCTCGCCCTCGTTGCCATAGACGGTGGCGGTGTCGAGGTGGCGGTAGCCCGCCTCCAGGGCGGCACCCGACGCCCGGACGGCGTCCTCCCCCTTGATCTGCCAGGTGCCGAAGCCGAGCAGGGGCATCGGTGAGCCGTGGGTGAGCGCGACCGTGTCGTCGGGGATCCGGGGAGAGTCCGTCATGGTGGCGAGCGTAGCCAGCCCCGCACGTCGGCTGTCGGGGAGATGCCGGCAACGACCGGGTCGACGACAGCGGTGACTAGGGTCGGGACATGAGTCCTGCCCCGATCATCGTCGTCGGCGGTGGCCTCGCCGCCGGCACCCTCGTCACCCAGCTTCGCGAGCGTGGACACGACGGCGAGGTCGTGCTGCTCACCGAGGAGGCCCACGCCCCCTACGAGCGACCCCCGCTGTCCAAGGACCTCCTGCTCGGCAAGACCGAGCCGCAGTCCGCGGCCGTGCACGACGACGACGGCTGGTATCCCGAGCACGGCATCGAGCTGCGCACCTCCACCGCCGCGACGGCGATCGACCCGGCCGCGCGCCGGGTGCAGGCCGGCGGCGACTGGCTGGACTACAGCGACCTGGTCCTCGCGACCGGTTCGCGGCCCCGCCGGATGGCCATGGCGGACGAGGTGGCGGACGAGGTGGCGGACGAGGTGGCGGACGAGAGCGGCGCCGCCGTCTTCTACCTGCGCACGCTCGACGACTCGCTGGAGCTGCGTGAGCGGCTGCACGCCGGCGCCCGGATCGGCATCGTCGGTGGGGGCTGGATCGGGCTCGAGGTCGCCTCCGCGGCTCGTCAGCACGACGCCGAGGTGACACTCCTCGAGTCCCTCGACCTGCCTCTGCTGAGGGTCCTCGGCCCGGAGGTGGCTCAGGTCTTCGCCGACCTCCATCGCGAGCACGGTGTCGACCTGCGCACCGGAGCCCAGATCACCGGGATCAGTGCCCACGGGCACGCAGACGCGGGAGGGATCACCATGGCCCTAGCGGACGGAGCGGCGTTCGACGTGGACGCGGTGGTGGTCGGCGTGGGCATCCAGCCGAACGTCGAGCTCGCCGACGAGGCCGGGCTCACCGTCGACAACGGCATCCGTACCGACGCGCGGTTGCGCACCTCCGACGAGCACGTCCACGCCATCGGCGACGTCGCCAACGCCGACCATCCCGTCCTCGGCTACCCCGTGCGTGTCGAGCACTGGGACACCGCGATCAAGCACGCCAAGGCGCTGGCCGCGACCCTCACGGGCACGCCGACAGAGGCGACCGACCTCCCCTACTTCTTCACCGACCAGTACGACCTCGGCATGGAGTACGTCGGTCACCCCGGGCCCGAGGGCTACGACCGGGTGGTGCTCACCGGCGACGTCCCGGGGCGCGTGTTCCGGGCCTGGTGGCTGCGCGGCGACACCGTGGTGGCCGGCATGCACGTCAACGACTGGGACGCCATCGACGAGGTACGCCGTCTGGTCGGCACCTCCGACGGTCTTCCCCCGGCCTGATGTGTCCGGCGTGATGTGTCCGGCGTGATGTGTCTGGCGTGATGTGTCCGGCGTGATGGGTCCGGGTCACCTGTAACCGGTTCGAGACCGAGTGGTCCTTGCACTCGAGCGCCGCTCGGGGAAGAGTATGCGCGGCCGTCGCGGGGCGGCTCCGACAGGGGGAAACATGAGTAGTCAGTTCAGTCCCAGCCGCCGTCGTGCCGGGTTCACGTTCGCGGCCGTGGCCTCGCTGGCCGTGGCCGGGATGGCCGCCGGTACGTCGTACGCCAGCGGGTCCGGCGCAGCGACGAGCACCGCCGCCGCCCACCACTCCACCCGCTCCTCCGTCGACGCCCGGACCGTCCGTGACCCCTATGTCGACGTGACCAGCCAGAGCGGTCCGGCGGTGACCAAGGCGCTGCGCGTGCAGGCCCGGGTCAGCCGCGACCCCGCGACCAGGGCCGCGAGCGCCGTGCTGCCCAGCCACGCGGTGCTCGACATCAGTGGCACGACCGGCACGGTGCGCTGGCTGGGCAACCTCGACGGCTACCTCACCGGCCGCAGCTCGAAGTCTCCCCAGAAGATCGCGATGGGATACGTCCGCAAGCACCATGCGGCGCTGGGCCTGGCACGAGCCGACCTCAAGACCCTCCACCTCGGCCGCGACTACCGCGACATCGCCGGCACCCACCACCTCTTCTTCACCCAGAAGATCAAGGGCAACAAGACCGCCCGCAACGGCCTGACCGCGTCGGTGAACAAGGCCGGCCACCTGCTGACCCTCGGCGGCATGCCGATCAGCAAGACCGCCAAGGCCAAGGTGGCCCCGGCCTCGACCTTCACCATCAAGACCGCTGCCGAGGCGCTCGCCCGGACCCGCGGTCCGGTGGCCCCGGGGGCGGACACCAGTGACGACACCGCCCAGCGCGTGGTCTTCGAGACCGGCAACGGCCTGCGCCCCGCGTGGGAGACCGTGGTCACCTCCTCGCTGACCCCGGCCACGACCGTGATCGACGCGGTCACCGGCCGGGTGCTGCTGCGCACCCCGCTCACGCAGTACGAGAGCAGCACCGGCCGTGCCTACCGCTTCTTCCCCGGCTCGCGCCGCGGGGGCAAGCAGATCAAGGTGAACTTCACCAAGAAGGGCTGGCTCGGCAAGAACGCCCACGAGCTCTCCGGCAACAACTCCCACGCGTACTCCGACGTCAACGACGACAACAAGCCGAACAAGTCCGAGGAGGTCCACCCCCTCAAGGGCCACTCGTTCGGCTACAAGCTCAAGCCCTTCCACCTCGGCTTCGCCAAGACCTTCTGCAGCAACCCGTGGCCGTGCTCGTGGAACCCGGACAAGCCGTTCTCCTGGAAGAAGAACCGCGCGCAGAACGCCACGCAGGTCTTCTTCTTCGTCAACAACTGGCACGACCACCTGAAGAAGGCGCCGATCGGGTTCACCGAGGCCGCCGGCAACTTCCAGCTGGTCAACCACCGCAAGCCCGGCTCGCACGACCAGAACGGCAAGGCCGGCGACCCGGTCGCCACCCAGACCGACGACGGCGCCAACACCGGCAAGGGCAAGTTCAAGGGCCTGCCCGACGGCAACCACATCGACAACGCCAACATGTCGACGCCGCCCGACGGCCACCGCCCGACCATGCAGATGTACCTCCAGCACGCGCCGGGTACGCCGTACCCCGACGGTGACCCGTTCTCGCCGACCAACGTCGGTGACGAGGCCGACACCGTCTACCACGAGTACACCCACGGGCTGTCCAACCGGCTCAACGTCGACGTCCACGGCCGCAGCACCCTCGGTGGCGGCCAGGCCGGCGCCATGGGCGAGGCCTGGAGCGACTGGTACGCCATGGACTACCTCGTCGACCAGCACCTCCAGAAGGACAAGAAGAACAAGGCGGACGTGCGGCTCTTCGTCTACGACGGCGAGGGCGTCAACCTCGACCGCACCGAGCCGATCGACTGCAAGGTCGGCCAGAAGGCGAAGCTGTGCACCGGTGGCACCACCGGACACGGCGGCGGCTACACCTACGCCGACTACGCGAACGTCGCGGGTGGCGCCGAGGTGCACGCCGACGGCGAGATCTGGGCCCAGACCCTCTGGGACCTGCGTGACCGCCTGGGCTCCCACAAGGCCGAGTCCCTGGTGACCCGGGCGATGGAGCTCGCGCCGTACAACCCGTCGTTCATCGACATGCGCAACGCGATCCTGGTGGCCGACAGCGCCGTCTACAAGGGCAAGCAGCTCGACGCCATCTGGCGGGTCTTCGCCCACCGTGGCATGGGCTACACCGCCGGCTCGCTGGGCGGCAACGACACCCAGCCCTCGGCCAGCTTCGCGCTCCCGCCGAAGACGATCCAGACCGGCACCATCACGGGCCGGGTCACCGACGGCGACTCGCACGCCAACCTCGCCGGCCTCACGGTGTCCCTGCCGTTCCAGGGCGCCCACGACGCCAACCCGACCGCCATCACGGCGGCCAACGGCACCTACACCCTGTCCGACGTGCCCGCCGGGAAGTTCGCCAAGCTCGTCGTCAAGGGACGCGGGTACCAGGCCAGCAGCCCGGTGGTCGTCAAGGCTCACACCACGACGACCCAGAACTTCGCGCCTCGCAAGGACTGGGCCGGGCCGGGCACCGGGGCCACCGCCACGGCCGACGGAAAGGACTACGCCTCCATCGGATGCGGCGCGGACGCCGCGATCGACGGCAGCCAGGCATCGGGCTGGAGCACCAGCGCCGGCCAGGGCACGTCGACCGACGGCAGCAACGGGTTCTTCCCCAAGCACCTG
>DATBBE010000155.1:0-5410 GCA_036271155.1 Nocardioides sp.
CCAGGAACGCCGCGAGCTCGCGTGGGTCCAGGCGCGGGTCCTCGTCGGCGGCCACGTGGTCGGTGTGCTGGTCGGCGTGCGCCAACGGGCCCCGGAGGCGGTCGCGGATCGTGGCGAACTCCTGGTCCGCCAGCTCCAGGAGCCCGGCAGCCAAGGTGAACCGGCGATCGAAGTCGTGCGCGTGCTCGGCCGGCACCGTGCCCTTGTACCGGATGTCGTGCTCGAACTCGGCCCAGGCGTGCTGGAGCACCGTGCGGATCTGCACCTGCACGTTGCGGCCGCGCAGGTGGGTGTACGCCGGGAACCCCTCACGCGCGGCGTCCAGGGTGAACTGGAGATGTCGGCTGGCGTAGCCGAACCTGCCCTCGCTGGCCGTCTCACGACCCAGGTCGCGGTCGTCGGTGACCACCACCTGGTCGGCCAGGAGCTCGGCCACCGCGTCGACGTCGTCGCGCACGTAGGTGATGACCCGGACCCCGAGCTGGTCGCCGATCTCGCGCAGCGGGTCGACGTAGAGCCGCGCCCCGTCGACCGCGCGAGTCGCCTTCTGCGCGAACGACGCGACGGTCTTGGTGCGACCCGAGACCGTGAGGTAGTTGATGCCCGCCTCGTCCAGCACGTCGACCACGAGCTGGAGCGCCTCTGCCCCGGCGAGCACGAGCTCGTCGTGCCGCGCGGCGTACGACGTGATCGCCGCCTGGACGGCGTCGGTGGGATCTGCGGAGTCGCTCACGAGCCCTCGGGCCGGTCGAGACGCGTCCAGGTGATGTCGGCGTCGAGGAAGGTGTGGACGTAGCCGCAGGTCAGACACACCGCGGCGTCGGCCTGCTTGTTGAACCCCGAGTTCGCGAGTCCGGAGGTGGTGAGCTTCATCGTGCGGTGCACGAACCGGCCGCCTTGGCACACCAGGCAGGACAGCTCGCGTCCGGCCACCTCGACACGCTCCGGTACCCCGTTCATCGTTCACCCTCCTCGTCGCGGTCGGCCCACTCTCGCAGAGGCTCGATGTCGAAGACGTGGTCGTCGATCTCCTCGTGGAGGTCGCCGAGGGCGGCGTAGCGCTCGGGCACGGTGAAGATGGTGAAGTCGTGCGGGTCGACGTCGTCGACCTCGTCCCAGCGGACCGGCGCCGAGACGCGCGCGTCGGGGAACCCACGCACGGAGTACGCCGCCGCGATGGTGTGGTCGCGGGCGTTCTGGTTGTAGTCCACGAAGAGGTGGTGCGGGTCGCGGTCCTTGCGCCACCACAGCGTCGTCACGTCGTCGGGCAGGCGGCGCTCGACCTCCCGGGCGAAGGCGAGCGCGGCGCGGCGTACCTCCTTGTGACCGTGGTCGGGCCGGATGCGGACATAGACGTGCAGACCCTTGCCGCCGCTGGTCTTCGGGAACCCGACCGCGCCGAGCTCGTCCAGGATCTCGTGCACGACCCCCGCGACCTTCTGCACCTGGGCGAAGTCACTGAGGGGCCCGGGATCGAGGTCGATGCGCCACTCGTCGGGATTCTCGGGGTCTTCGCGGCGGCTGTTCCACGGGTGGAACTCGACGGTGGACATCTGGACCGCCCAGATGACCGCACCCAGCTCGGTGACGCACAGCTCGTCGGCGGTCCGGTTCCACCGGGGGAAGTGCAGTCGCACCGTCTCGACCCACTCCGGGGCGCCCGACGGGATCCGCTTCTGGTGCACCTTGTCCCCCGACAGGCCGGTCGGGAAGCGGTGCAGCATCGTCGGACGCTCGAAGAGCGCGTTGACGATGCCCGGCCCGACGGCCAGGTAGTACTCCACCAGGTCGAGCTTGGTCGCACCGCTGGCCGGGAAGTACACGCGGTCGGGGTTCGTCACCTTGACGACGCGGTTGTCCACCTCGATCTCGGTGAACGGGCTGGCCATGCCGCAACGCTAGTCGTGCCGGCCCATGTAACACGCCGTCCACTGGTCTTCCACGCCGTTGCAGCGTGTGAGGAGTGCGGTGGACGGCGTGTTACAGCGGGCGATGGAGGACGGCCAGGAACATCGCGTCCGTGCCGTGGCGATGCGGCCAGAGCTGCACGGTGCCGGCCAGCGGGCCGGAACAGTCCGTGACGTCGGCGCGCAGCCCGGCCGCGGCGGTGAGCAGGGAGCCGGCATCGCCGAGCTTCACGTCGTCGCGACCCACCAGCACCCCACCGACCACGTCGCCGGTCTCGGCGAGCACCGGCGAGCACGTGGCGTAGACCACGACCCCGCCCGGGCGGACCAGGTCGAGGGCCCGGTCCAGCAACGCACGCTGGAGCGGCACGAGGTCGCGCAGGTCCTCCGGCTGCCGGCGCCAGCGGGCCTCGGGGCGACGGCGCAGGGCGCCCAGGCCCGTGCAAGGCGCGTCCACGAGCACCCGGTCGAAGGACCCCGCGGGCCAGGGGGGTGAGGTCCCGTCCTCGACGGTCACCGCCTCGACCCCGTCGGCTCCGGCGAGGGTCCGGCGCACCAGGTCGGCACGGTGTGGCAGCCGCTCGTTGGCGACCACGCGTGCCCCACGCGCGACGGCAAGTGCAGCCAGGAGTGCGGCCTTGCCACCCGGCCCCGCGCACAGATCCAGCCAGCGCTGGTCCGCCCCCTCGACCGGTGCGACCGCCAGTGCATGGGCGACCAGCTGGGACCCCTCGTCCTGCACGCCGGCCCGCCCCTCGGCCACCGCCGGGACGTCGCCGGGGTTGCCACCCGAGGAGACCGCGCCGTACGGCGAGAAGGCCGTGGGCTCACCGCCGAGCTCCGTGACGCCGGCCCGACCCGGCCGGGCGACCAGCGTGACCGCGGGCGGCTCGTTGTCCGCCGCGAGCAGGGACTCCAGCTCGCCGGGCGCGCCGCCCAGTGCCTTGGCCAGCGCCTCGACCACCCACCGGGGATGGCTGTAGGCCGTGGCCGCGAAGCCGATCGGGTCGGTGGCGGGGTCGGGAGCCACGCGGCGTACCCACTCGTCGCGGTCGTGCTCGGAGACCTTCCGGAGCACGGCGTTGGCGAAGCCGGCCGCACCCGGGCCGACCTCGGAGCGGACCAGGTCGACGCTGGTGCTGATCGCGGCATGCGTCGCGACCCGCATCCCCAGCAGCTGGTGACACCCGAGCCGGAGAACGTCGAGGACCTTCGCCTGGGTGCTCACCAGGGGCCGGTCGGTGCAGGCGGCGAGGATCGCGTCGTAGGTGCCCTGACCACGGATGGTGCCGGAGACCAGCTCCGTCACGAAGGCCGCGTCGCGGCCGGTCAGTCGGTGCTTCCCGAGCACGTGGGGCAGGACGAGGTTGGTGTAGGCGTCCTTGACCCGGACGGCCTTGAGCACCTCGAACGCCGCCCGGCGCGCCGGGTCGGCGCGGCCACTCATAGTTCTCCTGCCAGGAACCTCTTGGCCAGCGACTTCGGAGCCACGGCGAGCCAGGCGTCGGTCAGCACCTCGCGCAGCTCGTCGACGTCGACCTCGTTGATCCGGCCCTGACGTAGCAGCACGGCGTTGTAGCCCCGGAAGTGGTCGATGGTGAAGAAAGGCCCGTCCGCCTCCACCAGGGCTGCCTTGTCGTCGGCGTTGGCGGTGCGGATCACGAGGAGGTCCGCGTACTCCTCACCGGTCTCGGGGTCGACGGCGTCGTGACGGGGTGCCCGGGCCAGCACGAAGCCTCGCGGCTTGGGCTTCTGCCGGACGAGGTACGTCGGTCGGTCGCCCCACGACGTGCCGAGCTCCACCTCGGGCAGGGACCTACAGATCTCGTCGACGTCGGCCACGTGGGCGCGACGCGCCTTGCGGCTCACCCGAGCACCTCCCCACCGCTCAGCCGCGCTCCGCGCGCCCAGTCGGCCGCGGCCATCGGCCGCTTGCCGACGGGCTGGACCTCGCCGAGGCGCAGGGCGGAGGTGGCGGTGCCGACCAGCACGGCGTTCTTCCCGGCGACGATCTCACCGGGCGGCAGCTGGCCGTCGGCCGGTCCGAGCGGTCCGAGCTTGAGCCGGTCCCCGGCGTACGTCGTCCACGCGCCCGGCGCGGGCGTACACGCCCGGACCTGCCGGTCGATCGCCGCGGCAGCCGCGCTCCAGTCGACCCGCGCCTCGTCGACGCTCACCTTGGGGGCGAGCGACACGTCGTCGTCCGGCTGGGGACGCGCCTCGAGAGAGCCGTCCGCGATGCCGTCCAGGGTGGCGACGAGCAGGCCGGCGCCGCCCTCGGCCAGTCGCGCGAGGAGGTCACCGGAAGTGTCCGACGGGCGGATCGTCTCGGTCATCATGCCGAAGGTCGGGCCCGCGTCGAGCGCCTTCACGATCCGGAACGTCGTCGCGCCGGTGACGTCGTCTCCCGCCCAGATAGCGCGCTGCACCGGCGCCGCGCCCCGCCACGCGGGGAGCAGCGAGAAGTGCAGGTTGACCCAGCCGTGAGGCGGGATCTCGAGGGCCGACTCGGGGAGCAGGGCACCGTAGGCGACCACCGGGCAGGCGTCCGGGGAAAGCCTGCGCAACGCCTCCTGGAAGCCTGAGTCGCGTGGATGGTCCGGCGTGAGGACCGGGACGCCGAGCGCCACGGCCGCCTCGGCGACCGGTGAGGGCGCCGGCCGCCGCCCGCGACCGGCCGGGGCCTCCGGTCGGGTGACGACGCCGACCAGCTCGTGGTCGGACGCCGCCACCGCGCGCAGAGAGGGGAGCGCGGCCTCAGGAGTGCCGGCGAAGACGACCCGCATCAGCTGGGCGCGCTCACAGCGCGAGACCCCGGGTCGGGTGCGGTGAGACCCTGACCGTGGGCGACCCGGACAGGCCGAACCACTCCGACTCGCGGATCTCCTTCATGGCCTGCTTGCGCAGCTCGGGAGTGAGCCGGTCGATGAACACGATGCCGTCGAGATGGTCGGTCTCGTGCTGGATGGCCCGCGCGAGCAGCTCGCTGCCCTCGATCGTGACGGGCTCACCGTGCTGGTCGAAGCCCTTCGCGACCACCGAGAACGCCCGCCGGCAGTCGATCTTGAGCTCCGGGATGGACAGGCATCCCTCCTCGCCGTCCTGCGTCTCCTCGGAGAGGTCGAGGACGGGGTTGACGAGGTGGCCCACCTCGCCGTCGACGTTCCAGGTGAAGACGCGAAGCCCGACCCCGATCTGCGGCGCCGCGAGCCCCGCGCCGGGTGCCTCGAGCATCGTGTCCGTGAGGTCCTGCACCAGGCGGTGCAGCTCCTTGTCGAAGTCGACGACCTCGATCGCCTGGGCGCGCAGGATCGGGTCGCCGAAGAGTCGGATCGGCAGGATGGCCACGCCGAGAGTCTAGGAGCCCCCGACTCCGGGCAACGACTTCCGTCCACCCACCTACAAGCCCATGGGGTCGACCTGGATCCGCACCGGGTCGAGCTTGCGGGCCGAGCGGACACGCTGGACCTCACCTAGGGCTCGGGACAGGGCGAGTGCGTGTG
>DATBBE010000156.1:0-2414 GCA_036271155.1 Nocardioides sp.
GAGGTACTCCGGCCGGGCGGCGACGGCCTGCTCCAGCTCGACCAGGGCGGCCGAGGCGCCCGGCTCGAGGTCGAGCAGCGAGCCGGGGACGAGGTCGGTGAACACCCGGATCGCGTGCACTCCGCCGACGACGAACCCCGCCTCGGCCACCAGGGTGGTGAGCTCCTCGTGGGAGTAGCGGCGACCGCTCCGGCCGCTCGGCGCGGCCTGCGGGTCGAGCATCGCCAGCGCCTGCTGGAAGTGGCCGGCCATGGCACGGGCGACGACGGCGGCGTGGCGCTGGGCGACGAGGAGGCTGAGCACTCCCCCGGGCCGCACCACCCGGGCCAGGGTCGCCAGCGCGGCGGCCGGGTCGTCGACGACCTCGAGGACGCCGTGGCACAAGACGACGTCGGCGCTGTCGGGCGCGACGACGTCGAGCAGGCTGGACAGGTCGCCCTGCCGGCCGGTGACTGCCACGTCGTGCTCACGGGCCCGGCGGTCGAGGGCCGCCAGGGCATCGGGGCTGGGGTCGACCACGGTGACCCGGTGACCGAGCGCACCGACCCGGACCGCGAGCCCGCCGGTGCCGCCGCCGATGTCGAGGACCTCGAGGGCGTCGTGCGGCTCGCCTCGCCCGTCCTGGAGCAGAGGCTCCAGCCCGGACCACACCACGGCCGTGCGGGTGCTGCCCCGACCGGTGCGCTCGCCGGAGGGCTCGTTCGCGGTCGCCATGCGCGCCAGCCTAGGGGCACCTCGGCCGGGGCTCCGACGATGTTCGTCTCGGGCTGAGGACCTGGACGCTTCATCAAGGTATGTCGACGACACGGCACTCTCCGTGCCGAATTCGTCGAGGGAAGCGCTGCTTCGTCTGCATACCTTGATGAAGCGTCTTGGGTAGCAGACCTCGGGAGAGTCGTGGAGTGGGTGGAGTGGGTCATCCCGGGCTCCCGGGGCTGCGGTGCCAGAGCTTGCGGGCGACGTCCTTGACCGCCTCACCGGACGGCTTCACGTCGGCGTAGGGGGACATCTGGAAGCCGCTGGAGTGGGTCAGCACCCGGTGGCGGGTGACCTCCTCGAAGGCCGGCACCACGGACAGGTGGGCGCGGACCGCGTCGAGGCCGTCCTTCTGCCAGCGGGCGTGGAGCTCGGTCAGCGGCCAGGCGCCGGTGGCGCGCAGGGAGATGCCGCGGTGACCGGTGCGGCGTACCTCACCGCGGACCACCAGCAGCCAGGAGCCGAACACGGTGGCGGCGTAGGGGCCCTGGGCATCCTCGAAGAACGTCGCGTCGACCGGGCCGGTGCCGTCGTCGAGGGTCAGGAACACCACCCGCCGACCGGACCTGACCGGCGGGGTCTGGGTGGCCACCTTGACCCCGGCGACCAGGATCTGCGACCGGCTGCGCTGGTGGAGGAGGTCGCGACTGCGGACCGCACCGAGAGCGTCGAGGAAGTCGGCGTAGGTGTCGACGACATGACGGCTGGCGTCGAGGCCGAGGATCTCCAGCTCGGCGCGCATCCGCTCCTCGGCGTTCATCTCGGGCAGGCCGCTGACGTGCTCCTGCGGCTCGTCGCCGAGGTCGAGGGTCAGCTGCACCGACGTCACCGGCCGCGGGTCGACGGTCGCGCGCGACTGCGCCGCCGCCTTGGCCCACACCCCCTGGCTGGCCAACGGGTGTCGCTCGAGCGCGACCGACCCCTCGCGGGCCCGCGGGTCGGTGCTGGTGCGGGCGGCGGCCTCCTCGACCCGGACGTCGGCGGGCCGGGGCAGCGGTGCACGGCGTCTGCCCGCGGCCAGGCCCCGCGCCCGGCCGGCGCGCTGGACCGCCCGGGCGTGCCGGTCGAGCTCGGCGACCTGGAGCAGCAGGTCGCGCCGGGTCACCCGGGTCCGCCGACGGACGCCGGGCAGCCCGACGGTCGACCCGAGACCGTAGACGGAGTCGAACGCCCCGGCCAGCACCAGCCGCTCGGCGATCGGGCGCGAGACCTGCGCGCGGTGCCAGAAGTCGGTCAGCGAGTGATAGGGGCGGGCGGAGACGATGCGCTCGACCTCGCCGGCGTTGATGCCCTTCACCTCGGCCAGCGCCAGACGGATGCCCCAGGCACGGCCGTCGGGCCAGCCGCCGGCGGAGGGGTCTGGCCGCGAGGTCTGTCCGAGCACGATCGGAGGTGGCTCGTCGAGCGACGACGTGCGCTCGACGACGTACTCCTTCTCCGACGCGTTGACGTCGAGCGCGAGGATCGCGATGCCGCACTGGCGGGCGTCCTCGAGGATCAGCCGCTTGGGGTACATCCCGGGGTCGTGGGTCAGCACCCCGGCCAGGAAGTGCGCCGGCCAGTGTGCCTTGAGCCACGCCGACTGGTAGGTCGGCAGCGCGAACG
This sequence comes from Nocardioides sp., assembly GCA_036271155.1. Classification (GTDB taxonomy): domain Bacteria; phylum Actinomycetota; class Actinomycetes; order Propionibacteriales; family Nocardioidaceae; genus Nocardioides. The sequence goes on from DATBBE010000156.1 coordinate 2,362, forward strand.
CCGCGGCGTGTGCCTTGCAGAACCCGAACGACGCGAACGCCTCGATCACCTTC
>DATBBE010000157.1:0-12338 GCA_036271155.1 Nocardioides sp.
AACAACGCGAAGTCGGCCAGCACCTCCCGGCCGAACGACTCGTAGCACGCCGCCCAGAGATCCGGCCGCTGGTCCAAGGTGATGACCTCCACCTCGGCGGGCAGCGCGGAGGGCTGCGGTTCGTCGCCGATCGCGCGCACCTGCTCGATCTGCCGGTCGACCTCCACGAACCCGAAGCGTTCGGCGAACTCCAGCGACCCCGGGTCGTCGACCATGGCCCGCAGCTCCGGGAGCCCGAGAGCGGCGACGTGCGCCGCGAGAGGCTCCATGAGGGACGAGCCCACACCTCGACGTCGGTAGGAAGGCCTGACCCGGGGCGCGACGAACCCGCCGCCGCTGCTGTCGGATCGATCTCCGAGCCCCGAGCCGACCACGTCACCGCCGAGCCTGGCGATGAGGAGCAGCCGGTCGGAGGAGTCCTGCGCGCGCATCTCGGCGACGGTGTCGCAGCGCTCTCCGGGCACCACGTCCATCCGCACCCGCCGCCACGCCTCGTAGTCGTCGTCGGTGACGCAGACGGAGATCTCCATACGGCCGAACCTAGGACCCGAGTCAACGGACTTTCATTCCCTCCGCCAACCCACGACCCGCCCCAACGAGCCACCCCACGCACCCGCTGGTGAGGGCGGCTACGCCCCGCCGCTGGTCGAGGAGGGGCGGCTACGCCCGTCTCGAGACCACCCCACCCGGCACCGTCTCGTAGGGTGACTCCCGACGACTCACGCGGCCGCGGGCCGGCGAGAAAGTCGCCCCAACCTCTGTGGTGGTCCCGCGCGTTCTCGTAGTGAGGGGGCGGCGCCGTGGACGAGGAGTTCTCCGAGTGGGCGGCGGCCGCCCAGCGGCGGCTGATGCGCTCGGCGTACCTTCTGACCGGCGACCTCCACCGGGCCGAAGACCTGGTGCAGGAGGCTCTGATCAAGGTCGCGCTGCGCTGGCCGAGGCTGCGTGACGGCAACCCCACGGCCTACGCGCGCACCATCATCGTGCGCGACAACGTCTCGTGGTGGCGTCGGCGTCGCGATGCCCCATCGCCCACGCTGGACGACCTCGCCGAGGTGTCCACCGATCCCGAGGTGGCTCTCGTCGTACGACGCGCACTCGCCCGCCTGACTCCGAAGCAACGCGCCGTCCTCGTGCTCCGCCACTACGACGACCTGAGCGAGAGCGACACCGCTGCCGCGCTCGGGGTGAGCGTCGGGACGGTGAAGAGCCAGAACGCCGCAGCGCTCGCCCGACTGCGCGAGGGCGCACCCGAGCTGCTGGCCCTGATCGGGAGGACACCATGAACGAGCTCCACGACCTGCTCGACCGGGCGACGGACCGGGTGGGCAGCCCAGACCTCGCCGGCCGCGCCCTCGCCGGAGCCCGACGCCGGCGGTTCGTGCGCAGCGGAGTGACCGTCGCTGCCGTGGCCGTTGTGATGGTCGTCGTCGCGGTCGTCGGACTGAACCGCCCCCATCGCGACAGCGCGCCACCCGTGACGCCGTCGCCGACCACGCCCACCGCGCCGACCCGACTGGGCGCTCTGACCCGGCCGCCCTGGGACCCGCGTGACGTGGACCAGCTGGCCGAGGCTCCACAGGGCGTCGCCCCCGGCCTGCCCGACGTCGTCGCGCCTCCGGCGACGGCGCCGCCGCTGGCCGACCGTCCGGTCGACGCGGCTGTGCTGTCGCTCCGAGGCAACGACGCCCTCTTGCTGTTGACCCCCGAGGGCGCCTGGCGGAGCGTGCCGCCGCCCAGCCGGGGCACGTACGGCGCGGTCCTCAGCCCGGACGGCACCCGGCTGGCCGTCGACACCGGGACCGGCGTGACCGCGTGGGCCCTGCCGACCGGTGTGCGCACGGACATCCCCTTCCCGGCGGGCTACGCGTCGCCCTCGGATGCCCACTCGTGGGCGTGGATCGACGACTCGACGCTGCTCCTCGACGACCCGGGCACGGGGAGCTGGACCGTGAACGCGAGATCCGGCCAGGCAACACGGGTGCCGTACCCGGGGGACGCGCTCTCGTGGACCGTGGACTCGGCGGGCGCGGTCGTCGAGAGCGCCGACGTCGGCGCGCCGGCGCAGATCATCGACTGGGCGAGCCGACCGCCCCGTCGGGTCGAGACCGGCGCGAGCGGCCTCCGGATCGGACGGCTGACCTCCCTCCAGGCCGACGCCGACACCATCGTCGGCGTCAGCGGCTCGGACGTCGTCGTCCTCGATCGAGGTGATCTCGAGCCTCGTCATGTGCTGCCCCTGCGGGACCCCGAGGACAGCTTCGGCGACGGCAAGGCGCCGGTCGTGGCGCTGCTCGCGGACGAGACCGTGCTCGTGCAGGTGCCCGTGTTCGGCAACCAGTTCTCCTGGCGCCTGGTCGCGTGGGACCCCTCGTCGGGCCGGCTCACCCGGGTTGCCCGCGGCGTCGGCCCCGTCCCGGCGTCGTACGCCTCAGGCCTCCTCAGGTAGCGCCGCAGTGGAAGGGTGTGCCGCATGAGCGACGACGCGTTCGACCAGAGCTCCTGGGAGCGCCGGTGGGCCCAGGTCCTGCGCGACAGCCCCGAGAAGCTGGCGACACGACCTCCGAGCCCCTACCTGGGCGAGGTCGCCCACCTGACTCCCGGGCGGGCACTCGACGCGGGCTGTGGCCACGGGTCCGAGGCGATCTGGCTGGCGGCATCGGGGTGGCGGGTCACCGCGGTCGACTTCTCAGCGACAGCGCTCGACATCGGCCGGTCGACGGCTGCCGCCGCTGCCGCGGACCTCGCCGAGCGCATCGAGTGGGTGCAGGGCGATCTGGGCACCTGGACCCCGACGCCGGGCGGCTTCGACCTCGTCAGCTGTCTGTACGTCCACGTCGCCGGATCGGTGGTGGAGATGGTGGGTCGCCTGGCTGGCGGCGTCGCGCCGGGCGGGACCCTGCTGCTGGTGGGCCACCGACCCGTGGACCCGGTGACCGGAGCTCCGACCCCGGCCGCGGGGCAGGTGCAGGTGTCGGTGGACGAGGCCATCGCGGCTCTCGATGCGCCCGCGTGGGACATCGCGGTGGCCGAGGACCGGCCCCGGTCTGCCGCCCGGACCGGCGTCGACGCCGTGATCCGCGCGGTACGACGCGGCTGACGGGTCGCTCACTCCTACGTCGCCGGCTGCTCCCACCAGCGGATCCCGCCCGGCGGGGCCGACTCACGCGGCTCGGCGTCTGCGCGAGAGGGGGCGGTCCCCCCATGCCGCGCGGGGTACCACGGCGCCTCCTCACCGGGCCTCGGGCGGTGGCGGGGCTCCAGCTGGAGCTCGTCGAGCATCGCCTGCAGGCGCCGGCCGAGGGCGACCGTGTCCATGAGGACGTCGGCGGCGGCCGAGACGTGGATCGGCTCCCCCACCGCCACGGACACGGGTCGGCCGCGGGTCAGGTCGGTCTTCCGGCGGGCCGTCGCGATCCGCTGCGGCCCCCAGATCGCGACCGGCAGCAGAGCGGCGCCCGTCGCCGCAGCCAGCGCCACGGCTCCCGGCATCAGCGCGCGGACGTCGTAGGCCTGGCTGATCCCCGCCTCGGGGAAGACACCCACCGCTTCACCCTCACCGAGCAGCCGCCGGGCCGCGAGGTACGCCGCCGCAGGGGCTCGGCGGTCGACCGGCACGTGCCGCATGCCGCGCATGAACGGTCCCGACGCCCAGTGCTCGAAGACCTCGTGCCGGGCCAGGAACCGCACGCGGCGTGGCCTCGCCGCCAGCCCGACCAGGGTGAAGTCGAGGAAGCTGCAGTGGGTCGGGGCCAGCACCACCGGCCCGGATCGTGGGACGCGGTCGGCGCCGGAGAGCTCGATCCGAAGGCCCAGCGCGCCGAACACCACCCGGGTCAGCCCGATCACGGGTGGGTAGACCAGCTCCACACGAAGAGTTCGGAGAACACCGTGCCGGTGGATGTCAGTCCACCAGGAGGGGGATGCGCATCTCGACGGGCGTGAGCGACCCGTGCAGCCCGATCAGGCGTGTCTCGTAGGCGAAGTCGACCGAGGAGAACAGCCCCCAGTCGTCGCGCGCGGCCGCGATGACGTCGCCCAGCCGCGGCAGCACGGACGGCGCGACCTGACCGAACCAGCCGGCCGCGAGCGCCTCTTCGCGAGACAGGACGAGCGCCGCCTCGCCCAGCTTCTGCCGCCAGCAGGCGCGCACGTCAGGCACCGCGCCCGCGGCGCAGTAGACGTGCCGGAACCGTGCCTCACCGCCGAGCAGCACCACACCTTCGCGGTACGCCGGATCCTCGTCGAGGTCGATCCGGTGGGCGTCGCCGGCATCGACCATGCCGTGGTCGGCCACCACCAGCAGCCTGGTGTGGGCGGGCAGGGCGTCGCGCAGCTGCTCGGCCTCCGCGTCGATGATCGCCAGCTGTTGCAGCCACTGGGCTGACGCGACGCCGTACCGGTGACCGGTCCAGTCGAGGTCGCCGTCGTAGAGGTAGGTCAACGACGGCGTGGTCGCGGAGGAGGCGACGGCTCCGGCGATCCGCTCACCGACGCGGTCGGCGTCGACCCAGTCGCCGCCGCGCTGGGCGGCGAGGGTGAGCCCCGAGCCCCGGAACTCCCGCTTGTTGACCGTCGTCACCTGGACGCCTGCCGCCGCGAGCGACTGGAAACCCGTCGTATGCGGCTGCCACTGCAGCGGATCGATGTCCTTGTCCCAGAACAGCGCGTTCAGCAGGCGGTCCGAGCCGGGCACCCGCGAGGTGAACCCCACGACCCCGTGGGCTCCGGGTGTCAGCCCGGTGCCGAGGGAGGTCAGGCTGGTGGCCGTCGTCGACGGGACGCAGGCGGTGCCGGTCGAGTCGGGCGTGAGCAGGGAGGCGAGGTACGGCGCGGCGTGGGCGTGTGCGGCCAACAGGTCGGCGCCGAGCCCGTCGACCAGGAAGACGACGTACGACGACGAGGCCGGCAGCGCGAGCGGCGGAGCCTCCGGCCAGCCGACGACACGTGCCCCGAGCGCATGGCCGACGGCGGGCAGCACGTCGGCCAGCGAGTGATCGCCGTATGCCGGCTCAAGGAACCCGTTCACCTGGAGGAGCCCACCGTTCAGGCGTGCGTCCGGGCCGAGAGCGACTCCGCGAAGGTCAGCAACGAGGGGACCGCGTCGGGGCCGTCGGCCGCCGCCGAGACGCGGATGGAGAAGTCGTCGGCAGCCAGGGTGCCGGTGTAGCCGTGGTCGGCCTCGCACTCCGGGTCGCCACACGTGGCCGGCTCGAGGTCGAGACGCGCGACGCCGCCCCAGCCGATCGTCAGCACGGCCTCGGCGGGAGGGGTCGGGCCGGCGCTCGGGTTGGTGACCATGCGGGTCACGACCACGGACTGCACGGAGGCCAGGGCGATCGCCTCGGTCGAGGTCGAGGTGTAGGGCGCGGGGAGCATGTCGTCCCCCTCGTGCTCGTCGGGGTGGGCCAGGATCAGCCGGCTGGGCGTCAGCACGACCACCGTGAGGTGACGGCGTACCTCATCGCGCTCGAAGGTGGGCTCGTGGTGGACGAAGAACGACACGACGTCCTCGTCGGCCACCGCGCGCATCACGCCGTCAGCGACGACGTCGGGGTAGTAGCCCGTACGGTCGATCGCCTCCTTGAGACCCTGCATGGGGCGAGTCTGTCATGCCCCGCTCATCCCGGGATGGTGTCCTCCACGGCCGCCGGAAGCCGACGGACGAACCAGTCGGACCTCGGGTCGGCCACCAGGTCGACCCGGGCCCGTGCGGTGAGCACCGTGCAGTGGTCGGCACCGGCGAGCACGAGCGAGAGCTCCAGCGACGAGATCTGGGGTACGTCGTGCTGCAGCTGGGCCACCCGGGAGATCAGGTCCTCGACCGGACCGATGTCGACGACCTCCGAGCCGCGGTAGCCGAACAGCATCGGAGCGGCCTTGATCTCGCGGGTCATGGCGCCGGGGTCACGCGCGCCCAGCGGGGGGATGCGGTAGGAGCGGTCCTCGAGGAGCTCGGTGAGCGGCCCCGAGATGCCGAAGGACACGACCGGCCCGAAGAGCGGGTCCTCGACGCTGTGGATGCTCAGTGGCACACCCGGGGGTGCGTTCCTCTGTACGACGAACCCCGCGGTCTCGGAGTCGTCGATGAGCTCCTGGAGGCTCTCCCAGGCGTCCTTCATCTCAGCCGGCCGGTCGATGTTGCGCCACACGTGAGCGAGATCGGGACGCTCGCGGAGGCGGTCGGTCGTCGCCTTGAGGACGACGTCCCACCCCAGGTCTCGACCGGCCTTGGTGGCGTCCTTGAGGGACCCGACGGGACGGGCCTCCCACAACGAGATGCCGTACGCCGACAGCAGGGTGCTCAGGTCGGCCGACTCCAGCTCGATGCCGTCGGGGTGCTCGACCAGCAGCCGGTGTACCAGGGCCTTGGCCGCCATCGGCGCGATCTGACCGGGCACCGCAGCCGGGCCGTTGGGGGTGCGCAGCCACACGGCGTACTCGACGACGCGCGCGAGGGCGCGTACCCCCGCCTCGACGGCGGGGTACGACGGCACCGAGCCGCGCCCGGCTGTCGACCCGGCGACGTCGGGGACCCGCAGCAGCTCGGGCACGCCCTCGGCCCCGAGGAACGACGAGACCAGGGGCTTGTCGGACTGCTCCCCCACGGCGGCCAGCACGTCGGCGACCTCGACCCCGGAGACGTCGATCGGTGGGATGTAGACCGCCACGACCGCGTCGACCTCGGGATCGTCGATGGCGGCGTCGAGGGCGTCCTCGAAGTCGGGCCCGCTCGCATCGGCGCCGAGCGCGACCGACCGGCTGACCTCCAGGCCGACTGCCGCGGCCGCATCCGAGGCCAGCAGCCCGAGCGCGTCGGAGTTGCCGACGATCGCGACCCGACGGCCACGCGGGAGGGGCTGGTGGGCGACCAGCTGGGCCACGTCGAACATCTCGTCGAGAGTGTCGACCTGGATGACCCCGGCCTGTCGGAACATCGCGTCCACGGCCTGCGGCGGCGCGCCGATGGCGCTGACCCGGTGCCCCATCGGGACACCCTGGGTGGTGCGCCCGGAGCGCATCGCGATGATCGGCTTGCGCAGGGAGACCCGGCGCGCGATCCGGCTGAACTTGCGCGGGTTGCCGATCGACTCGAGATAGAGCAGGACCACCTCGGTGGAGTCGTCCTCCTCCCAGTACTGCAGGAGGTCGTTGCCCGAGACGTCGGCGCGGTTGCCCGCGCTGACGAACGTCGAGAGCCCCAGACCGCGGTTGTTGACCTTCTCCAGGATCGCGGTGCCGAGGGCACCGGACTGGCAGAAGAACCCCGCGCGACCGCGGGCCGGCTTCTGGGTGGACAGCGACGCGTTCAGGCTGACGCGCGGGTCGGTGTTGACGATGCCGAGGCAGTTGGGCCCGATCACCCGCAGCCCGTAGGAGCGGGAGAGCCCGACCAGTCGGCGCTGTCGCTGCCGACCCTCCTCGCCGATCTCGGCGAAGCCCGAGGAGATGATGATCAGCCCGTGCACGCCCTTGGCCGCGCAGTCGAGCACGACGTCCTGCACCGACTCGGCCGGCACCGCCACGACCGCCACGTCGACGTCGCCGGGGATGTCGCCGACCGTGGAGTACGCCGGGAGGCCGGACACCGCCTTCGCGGTCGGGTTCACGACGTACACCCGGCCGGTGTAGTCGCCCAGCACGAGGTTGCGCACGAGCGCCCGACCCACCGTGTCCTGGCGGCGCGAGGCGCCGATCACGGCGACCGAGCGGGGGTTGAAGAACCTCTCGATCGAGGCCGCCTCGGCGCGATGCTCGCGGCTCGACATGACGCCGATCGCCGTGTCGGTCGGCTCGATCGGGAACTCCAGGGTGATGACGCCGTCCTCGTAGCCGCTGACCAGCCGGTAGCCGGCGTCGCGGAAGGTCTGGATCATCCGGTGGTTGTCGGGCAGGACCTCGGCGACGAACCGCTCGATGCCGCGCTCGCGTCCGGCCTGGGCGAGGTGCTCCAGGAGGAGCTGACCGATGCCGCGGCCCTGCTGGGCGTCCTCGACCAGGAAGGCGACCTCCGCGACCTCGGCCGGCGCGGAGTCGGGGTCGGCCGCGTCCGTGGGGGTGCCTTCGTAGCTGCCGAGCGCGATCATCCGCTCGGACAGCATCATCACGAAGGCCACCCGGTGGACGTGGTCGACCCGCGTGAACCTGGCGACGTCGCGCTCCGAGAGGTGCGGCATCGGGGAGAAGAACCGGTAGTACTTCGACTGGTCGGAGACACGGCCGTAGAAGTCGACCAGGAGGCCGCCGTCGTCGGTGCGGATCGGCCGGATGTGCGCCGTACGCCCGTCGCGCAGGAGCACGTCGGCCTCCCAGTGGCGGGGGGCGACGTGCTCGTCGGCGTCGGCGGCAGTCACGGGCTGAAATCTAGCGGGCCGACGTTTCGCCGGCGTTGCGTGAAGTCAACGGCGCAGCGCGTAGCGCAGGTGCAGAACCCCTCCCCCCGGACCACGACGTCGGGGTCCTCAAGGACGATCTCGTCGCTTGGTCCTGGGTGGCGGGGATGGTTGGGATACCCGGCTCACCGGGTATCCCGTCGCTCCCCGGCCGTTGCAACCCCCAAGAAGTGACAGGAGTGCCCGGGCGCTGTGGCCCGTGGGGCGGTTGGGACGCGCGGCGGCGACGTGCCGGCCGGAACTCGGCGTGCCCCGGCCGGGACCGTCGGTACGACCGGGGAGAATGCCTCCATGGCACGCGGCGGCACCCGGCAGACTCCTCCTCCCGACGACTTCGAGGAGCACATCCTCGACACCGACATCAAGCAGGAGATGGAGTCGTCGTTCCTGGAGTACGCCTACTCGGTCATCTACTCCCGGGCGCTGCCCGACGCCCGCGACGGTCTCAAGCCGGTCCAGCGCCGGATCCTCTACACGATGAACGACATGGGCGTGCGGCCCGACCGCGGGCATGTCAAGAGCGCCCGCGTGGTCGGCGAGGTCATGGGCCGCCTGCACCCCCACGGCGACGGCGCGATCTACGACGCGCTGGTGCGGCTCGCGCAGCCCTGGGCGATGCGCCTGCCGACGATCGACGGACACGGCAACTTCGGGTCGCCAGGCGGAGACGACCCGCCGGCGGCCATGCGCTACACCGAGTGCCGGATGACCGCGGCAGCCGTGGCGATGACCGCCTCCATCGACGAGGACACCGTCGACTTCAAGCCCAACTACGACAGCCGCGAGCTCGAGCCGGTCGTCCTGCCCTCGGCGATCCCCCACCTCGTGGTCAACGGCAGCACCGGCATCGCGGTCGGCATGGCGACCAACATGGCGCCGCACAACCTGGTCGAGGTCGTGCAGGCCCTGCGACACCTGATCAGCCGACCCGACGCGTCCCTGGTCGACCTGATGCGGTTCGTCCCGGGGCCTGACCTCCCCACCGGCGGCATGATCGTGGGGCTCGACGGCGTCCGCGACGCCTACGCGACCGGGCGAGGCACGTTCCGGATGCGAGCCACTGCCCGCGTCGAGCCGGTCGGCCGGCGCAAGGGCATCGTGGTGACCGAGCTCCCCTACGGCGTCGGCACCGAGAAGGTCTCCGAGCGCATCAAGTCGCTGGTGCAGGCCAAGAAGCTCCAGGGCATCGCCGACATCAAGGACCTCACCGACCGCGAGCACGGCCTGCGCCTGGTCATCGAGGTGAAGAACGGCTTCGTTCCCGAGGCGCTGCTCGAGCAGCTCTACCGGCTCACCCCGATGGAGGAGTCCTTCGGCATCAACGCGGTCGCCCTCGTCGACGGCCAGCCACGCACCCTCGGGCTCAAGGACCTCCTCCAGGTGTTCCTCGACCACCGCTTCGAGGTCGTACGCCGGCGGTCCGCGCACCGCAGGCTGAAGGCCGCCGACCGCCTCCACCTGGTGGAGGGCCTGCTGGTGGCGATCCTCGACATCGACGAGGTCATCCAGCTCATCCGCTCCTCCGACAACGCGGCGGCCGCCAAGGTGCGACTGATCGACGTCTTCGAGCTCTCCGACATCCAGGCGGACTACATCCTCGACATGCCCCTGCGGCGGCTGACCCGGTTCTCCAAGCTCGAGCTGGACAAGGAGAAGGGCGAGCTCGAGCGCTCCATCGAGGCGCTCGACGCGATCCTGGGTGACCAGCAGCTGCTCCGCAAGGTCGTCTCCGACGAGCTGGGCGAGGTCGCGAAGACGTTCGGCACCCCGCGTCGTACGGTCCTGCTCGCCTCGGCAGGCGTCGCCGTCTCGACGGCGGCAGCACCCCTGGAGGTGTCCGACGACCCGTGCTTCGCCTACCTCTCGTCGTCGGGGCTGCTGGCGCGCTCGTCTTCCGACGAGCCGCCCAGCGCAGACGGCGGTCGCGCCAGCCACGACGTCATCGTCTCCGCGGTCCGTACGACGGCGCGCGGCGACATCGGTGCCCTCACCTCACAGGGGCGTCTGGTCCGGCTCCAGGTGCTCGACCTCCCGGCCCTCCCTGAGTCCGCCAACCACCCCCACCTCCAGGGCGGGCTGCCCTTCGACCTGGTGCGCTCACTCGCGCCCGGCGAGCGGGTGCTGGCGCTGTGCGGTCTCAGCGGCGACGGCCCCGGCCTCGCCCTCGGCACCCGGCAGGGCGTCGTGAAGCGGGTCAACCCCGAGACCCTGGGCAAGGACGAGTGGGAGGTGATCGGGCTGCGGGACGACGACGAGGTGGTCGGCGCGGTCGAGCTCCGCAGCGGCGACGAAGAGCTCTGCTTCATCAGCTCCGACGCCCAGCTGCTCCACTTCGGGGCATCCGGGGTCCGCCCCCAGGGACGCAGTGGCGGCGGCATGGCCGGCATCAAGCTGGCGAGCGGTCAGTCGGTCGTGTGGTTCGGCGCCCTGCACCCGACGTCGTCGGTCGTCGTCACGGCGAGCGGCTCCTCGACCGCCCTGCCCGGCACCGAGCCCGGCGCGGTCAAGGTGACTCCCTTCGTGGAGTACCCCGCGAAGGGCCGCGCCACCGGCGGAGTGCGCTGCCACCGTTTCCTCAAGGGCGAGGACGCGCTGGTCTTCGCCTGGGCGGGCGGGGCCCCGGCGCGGGCCGCGGCCGCCAGCGGCTCCCCGATCGACCTGCCAGAGCCCACGGGCAGGCGCGACGGCAGCGGCGTCCCCGGCTCGCAGCCGATCGCGGCCTGCGCCGGCCCGGTTCCCTCCCAGGTGTGACAGGGCCGCCGCCGGGCTGTGACAGGGTGACCCGCATGCCGCAGCGACGACTCGTTCCGCTGGCCCTGGTCGCCCTGGTGGCGCTGGTCGCGGTGGCGTTGACGGGATGCGGGCAGAAGTCCTCGTCTGGCCAGGACCCCACCGCAGCGCTGAAGACGGCCCAGCAGAAGCTCGAGCACACCAGCGGCATCACCCTGGCGCTGAGCACCGACGACCTGCCCGACGGCGTCCAGGGCCTGAAGTCGGCGTCCGGCACCGTCACGTCGGCTCCGGCGTACGACGGCACCCTGGGGGTCGTGACGGGTGTCGGCTCGTTCTCGGTGCCGGTGCGGGCGGTCGGTGGCAAGGTCTACGCGCAGATCCCCCTCACGCCAGGGTGGTCCGAGCTCGACCCAGCGGACTACGGCGCCCCCGACCCGTCGGGACTCATCAGCGCTGACCGGGGAGTGCCCTCGCTCATCGCCGCGACCACCCACGCGAAGAGCGGTGGCGACGTCCGCGGCGGCACCGACAACAAGGAGGTGCTCTCGACCTACACCGGCACCGTGCCCGCCTCCGCGGTCTCCTCGATCATCCCCGGAGCCACCGGAGCCTTCGGTGCGACGTACGCCGTGACCTCCGACGGCGAGCTGCGGCAGGTGAAGCTGTCGGGCATCTTCTACGCCGGCCACCCGGCCAACACCTACACGCTCGTGCTGACCGACTACGGCACGACCAAGGACATCAGCGCTCCATGACACCCTCATGAGGCGCCGACCCGGTCTGCTGCTCAGCCTGGCCACGGTCGCCGTGGCGTTCGCGGCGGCCGACACCTACGTCGTGGTGCTGGCCCTGCCGGACATGATGGAGTCCACCGGCATCCCGCTCGACCAGCTCCAGCGTGGGGCGCCGATCGTGTCCGGCTTCCTGCTCGGCTACGTCGCGATGCTGCCGCTGATCGGCCGGATCGCGGACCTGCGCGGCCGGGTTCCCGTGCTGGTCGCGGCACTGACTCTCTTCGCGGTCGGCTCCCTGGTCACCACCGCCTCCTACGACCTCACCAGCCTGGTCGTGGGACGCTTCCTCCAGGGCATGGGCGGCGGCGGGCTGGTGCCCGCGACGCTGGCCCTCGTGGCTGACCTGTACCCAGCCGAGCGCCGCGGCGTCCCTCTGGGGGTGGTCTCCGCGGTCCAGGAGCTCGGCAGCGTCGTCGGC
>DATBBE010000158.1:0-2504 GCA_036271155.1 Nocardioides sp.
CCGATGTCGAGGATCAGGCCGCCCTTGACGACCTCGATGACGGTGCCCTCGACGACGCCGTCCTCCTCCTTGACCTGCTCGATCGTGCCCCAGGCGCGTTCGTACTGTGCGCGCTTCTTGGACAGGATCAGCCGGCCCTCCTTGTCCTCCTTCTGGAGCACCAGGGCCTCGACCTTGTCGCCGACGGTGACGACCTCGTTGGGGTCGACGTCGTGCTTGATCGACAGCTCTCGCGAGGGGATGACGCCCTCGGTCTTGTAGCCGATGTCGAGGAGGACCTCGTCCCGGTCGACCTTGACGATGGTGCCCTCGACGATGTCTCCGTCGTTGAAGTACTTGATGGTGCCGTCGATCGCGGCGAGGACTTCCTCCTCGGACCCGATGTCGTTGATGGCGACTTGGGGGGCGTCGATGTCGGCGTAGGCGAAGGTGCTGCTCATATGGAAAGGAGTTCCTTGGATGGGTGGAGTTGTGGGTGGGCACGCGTGAAGCCCTGGTCACTACCATCGGGATCTCCGCGGTCGAGCAGAACCGACCACAGTGCTGAGATAGCGAGCCGGCATCCGCTCCGTACGGGACGTCAGCAGACTCCAAGCGCCTTGCGAGTCTACGCGGGGCCAGTGTGAGGAGTCCAACTCGCGGCCCGCAGTCGCCCGGTCACGACCGAGGCTGGGTGACCGTTCACGAGGACCGGATCCTCGGCGAGCTCGGCGAAGCCGACGCGGTCCAGACGCGCACGGAGGCGCTCGGCGTTGCGGCGGTTCATCAGGAGCACCGTGCGGAGTCCCACCTTCGGGTCGGCCACGCGGGCCAGCGCCTCGCACGTCTCGGAGAGGAGCCCGTCGAAGTCGTCGACAGGGGCGAACTCGTTCCAGGGCGGATCGCTGACGACGACGGAGACGCCTGGGGGGACGACCCCGGGAAGGTCCTGGACGCGCTGGGTGAAAGAGGTGACGCCCTCGGGCGGGTCCGCCGGCCAGGCGATCTGCGCCTGGTCACCGGCGTAGATCGCCCGGGCCGGCCACGACCGGCGTGCCGACGGGATGGAACCGGTGCCGGCGAAGGGGTCGAGGAAGACGTCACTCGGGTCCGGGTGGCTCGCGAGACAGAGCAGGGACGCCAGCTCCGCCGAGAGGCTGCCCCGGGGCGAGCGGCGTACCTGCTGAGAGAGGCGGTTCAGCAGCCAGACGGTGGGACTGCCCCGCCGGGCGAGGACCCAGACCTCGGCGCCGCCACCGCGCCGGGCCACTGGCGCGCCGCTCGCCCGGGCCACGGACGACTCCAGGCGCGAACGCGCGCCGGAGTCCACGCTGCGGAGTGCACCGTCGATGTGCACGACGACGCGAAACCCCTTGCCTGGCTCCCGCCCGAGGTCGAGCCGCTTCGGGACCTGCCCCGCCAGTCGGGAGACGGCGCGGTCCACGGAGTCGCGGTCGGTGCGCGCGAGCACCGTGAAGACGCTCTTGGCCCACAGCAGGTCGTGAGACGGGATGTCCGAGGCGGAGGACAGCGCCAGGCAGCTGTCATCGCGATGCTCGACCACCACCTGGTGCGCAGCCTGCAGGGACTCGAGGGCGACCGCCGACCAACCGGCGTCCAGGAGCGCGACCAGTTCCATCGTCGGCACACGCTACGCCGGCCGCCAGCACCGCTTCGGGATGGTCGCGCACCGCACGTGGCCGGCTGCGTTTCGTCCTGGTCGGGACTCGGCCACGAGGATACGTTCCTGAATGAGGCGAGCCGCCGCCTCGGCGAGCGGCCCGGGAAAGGCGATGAGCATGCCGAAGTACCTGATCTCGTTCCCTAGCGGCGCGATGGACCAGATCCTCGAGGAGGACATGCCGGACGTCGCCAAGGCTGCGCACGCGGTCTGCCAGGAGGCCATCAACGCCGGCGTCTACGTCCTGGCTGGAGGACTCGAGGACCAGCCGGCGAGCGTCGTGGCCACCGACGGCACGGTCACCGACGGGCCGAGACCGAGCGTCGTCAGCGGAGTCACGATCGTGGACGTGCCGTCACGCCAGGAGGCGCTGAAGTGGGCTGCCAAGGTCGCTGCCGCGTGCCGCTGCACCCAAGAGGTCCGCGAGTTCGGGGACGACCCGGAGCTCGAGGCGATGCTTCTCGAGGCTGGTCATGCCTCGCGGAAGCCGACCCGTCGGTAGCTGCGGAGTGCTGTCTGGTCGTGGGTTGTCAGGAAGACTGTCTGCGCGCCCGCGTCGAAGGCGGCGCGCGCGAGCCGAGACGTCAAGGCGGTCCCGAACCCGCGCCTGCGGTACGGCATCAGCGTCGCGATCCCGACGAGCTCGCAACGGCCTTCGTCAACCGGGGTGAACATGCCGGCCGCGACACAGACCCCGTCACACCTCAAGGTGATGGCAGCGCAGCCACGCAAGGTGGAGCGGAAGCCTTCCGCCGCGGCCTCGCCGACCTCGGCGGCGTTCGGGTCGAAGCCTTGCTCGTTGACGTTCAGGTTCTCCTGGATCAGGTCCACGTCCGAGTCCTCG
>DATBBE010000159.1:0-5961 GCA_036271155.1 Nocardioides sp.
GTGAGCTGGTGGGCGTAGATCGTGCCGAAGACGGCGGCGCCGAACGAGCTGCCCATCGTGCGGAAGAAGGTGACCCCGGCCGTCGCGACGCCGAGGTCGCGGTAGTCGACGGTGTTCTGGACGATGATCGTCAGCACCTGCATGGCCAGGCCGATCCCGACGCCGAGCACCAGCATCGCCAGCGACGTCGTGGTGGTCGACGAGTGCTCGTCGAGCCGGGCGAGCAGCAGCATCCCGACCGCCATCACCACCGCCCCGGCGATCGGGAACGCGCGATAGCGCCCGGTCTTGCTGACGACGGTGCCGGCGCTGACCGAGGCGACGATCAGGCCGAAGACCATCGGCAGCGTCCGCAGCCCGGAGACCGTCGCGCTCACGCCCTGGCAGTACTGCAGGTACGTCGGCAGGAAGGTCATCGTGCCGAGCAGGGCGAAGCCGACGATGAAGCTGAGCACCGCGCTGACGCTGAAGACGTTCCGCCGGAACAGTCGCAGGGGCAGGATCGGCTCGGCGGCACGCTGCTCCGCGTAGATGAAGACCGCCAGCGAGACCAGGGCGCCGATCACGAGCACGATGATCGTCGGCGAGGCCCAGGCGTACTGCGTGCCACCCCAGCTGGTCGCCAGGATCAGCCCGGTCGAGCCGAGTGAGATGAACAGGATGCCGAACGTGTCGAAGACCGGCTTCGCCGTCGACGCGACCGAGGGGAGCAGCCTGATCGCCAGCGGCAGGATCACCAACGCCACGGGCACGTTGACGTAGAAGACCCACTGCCACGACAGGTGGTCGGTGAAGAAGCCGCCGAGGAGCGGCCCGAGCACCGTCGTACCGCCGAAGACAGCGCCGATCGCGCCTTGGTACTTCCCCCGGTCGCGCAGGGGGATGATGTCGGCGATCATCGCGGTCGCGGTGACGGTCAGCCCGCCACCGCCGATGCCCTGCAGCGCCCGCGACCCGATCAGCCAGATCATGCTCTGCGAGAGACCCGCCAGGGCCGAGGCCGCGGTGAAGAGCACGATGCTGCCGACGAAGATCCGCTTGCGTCCGAACAGGTCGCCGAACTTGCCACCGAGGATGGTCGCGATCGTCTGGGTGAGCAGGTACGCCGTCACCACCCAGCTCATGTGGTCGGCTCCGCCGAGGTCGCCGACGATGGTCGGCAGGGCCGTCGCCACGATGGTCGAGTCGAGCGCGGAGAGCAGCAGCCCGCCCACGATCAGCGAGAACGCGACGTTCCGAGCGGTGTGGCCGAGCACGGGGGGCTCGTCACCGGCGGTGATGTCGTCGACCACCTCGGCCTGACTCATGTCGTCACCCTAGGGCTGTCTCGCCACGTCGCGCACGGCCCGGGCCACGGCGGCGGCGCCGCGGCGGCTGAGCACGATCGTGTAGTGGTTGACGTCGGGGACGGCGCGGATGTCGAGGCCCGGCCAGCGCTCGGCGTACTCGTCGACCGTGGCCTGCGGATAGAGCCCGGGCGGGTCGTCGGCGAAGCCGCGTGCGGCGTGCAGGAAGACCCGCGGGGGCAGGGGTGTGTCGAGCACGTCGAGGAACGACCGCCCCTGCACCATGTCGAGCTGGTCGGCCTCGACCACGTCCGGGTCGGCCGACGGACGCCCGGGTGCCGCAGGGAGGTCGTAGTCGGCGTACTCCTCGGCCTCCGGCGTCCAGTCACGGGCGAACGCCGGGTGGTCGCGGAACCAGTCGCGGTACTCCTCGCGGGTGTACGTCGCCCGCAGCCGCTGCTTGATCGGCTGGAGGCCGGCGAGGGTGGCCTCCTCGTCCGCCGCGGGGAACGGCAGCCCGCCGTCCACCAGCACCAGGGCCCGCACGAGGTCGGGTCGCTTCGCAGCCAGGACCGTAGCGACGAACCCGCCCATGGAGTGACCCACCACCACCAGCGGCTCAGCGCCGGACGCCTCGACGACGGCCGCGCAGTCCTCGGCGTGCTGCGCGATGCCCGGGGCGCCGGGCAGCCGGTTGGAGCGACCGCGGCCCCGCAGGTCGGGGGCGAGGACCGGGGCCTCCAGCGCATCGGCGAGAAACGGCCACGACCGCGACGACGACGTGATGCCGTGGATCGCCAGGACCGGGGTGCCGGTGCCGGGCCAGAGGGCCACCCGAAGGCTGCCGCCGGAGACGGGGACGTCGAGTGCGTCAGGCATGCGACTGGTCTACCACCGTGACCCGGCTCGAGGTCACCACCGGCCGGCGTACACGAAGTCGGTGGCGGGACGGCCGAGCCACCGGCAGATGCGCATCGCGAGCCGCATGGAGGTGGCGTAGCGGGCTGTGCGCAGGCCGGTGAGCTGGCTCGGAGTGCACTGCAGCTCGTCGGCCAGCGCCTTCCAGGTGAGCCCTTCGGCACGCCGGCGCGCATCGAGGGCGTCGTAGGTGCGCCCGAGGTGCCAGCGTGGACGGCGGCCCGGACCGACCTCCGGCAGCGGAGCGTCCGTGTCGCCGGCGTCCGGGACGAAGCTCTCGGGGCTCCGGCCCAGCCAGCGCAGGAAGAACAGCGCGTGCTGGCAAGAGGTGTCGCCGTTCCCGGAGATGTTCGTGATCGTCGCCGGAGCGATGGGGTGGTCGCCGGGCCGCTCAGCGTTGAGCTCGTCGGACATCGACCAGATCTCCTCGGCGACCCCACGCCAGCTCAGGCCACGCTCCTCTCGCTGCCGGTCGAGGGCCGCGAAGAGGGCCCACCCGTCGAAGTCCTCCGGGAGCTGGCGGCGCGGCACGAGATCCAGGGTGGCACCACCACGCCAGCCGGGTGAAGACGGAGCCCTCAGCGCGAGTTGGACCAGACGATCACCACGAGCACCAGGAAGACGACCACCGCGGCGCCCGCGGCCCAGCGATAGAGCCCGAAGCCGTGCGTGCGCAGCCGGCGCTCGCGCTCGAGGTCGCCGGACCGCTTGGCCTTCAGGATCTGCAGCGCCAGGGAGACCCGGTAGGCGATGTAGCCGCCGCCCAGCAGGATGACGCCGACCCGGTAGAGCATGCCGCGGAGCATGCCATGTGCCGGATCAGCGCAGGATCCGGATCAGGGCAGGAGCGCGATCTTGCCGCCCGGGTGGCCCCCCTGGAGCACCTCCGCAGCGTCCAGGGCCTCCTCGAGCGGGTACGTCGCGGCGACCGGCACCTCGAGCAGTCCTTGCGCGGCGAGGCGGATCAGATCCGCACGCACGCTGTCGCGGTAGGCCGTGCTCTCGGGGAGGGCGCCGGCGATCCGGCGTACGCCGGCCTCGGCGACGCGCGCCGCGGGCGTCGCGATCGTGATGATCCGGTCGGGTTCGGCGACGAGAGCCAGCGAGACGGCCAGGGCCTCCTCGGTGCCGATGCAGTCGAGGGCCGCCGCGACCCCGTGCGGCGCAGCGGCCCGGACGCGCTCCTCGAGCCCGGCGCCGTAGGTGACCGGCTCACCGCCGTAACGGCGTACGACCTCGAAGCTCTGCACGCTCGCCGTGCCGACCACGCGGACGCCGAGCAGTGCGGCCTGCTGCAGCACGCTCACCCCGACTGCCCCGGAGGCGCCGTGCAGGAGCACCGTGTCACCCGTGCCGACCGCGGCACGGTGCAGCAGCTCCGAGGCGGTCGAGCCGGCCAGCAGGAGGTTGGCCGCCTCGGGGAACGCCAAGCCCGGCGGCTTGGCGAACACGTCCGCGGCACGCACGGTGAGCACCTCGGCCCAGCCGCCGCGCACCCGGTAGGCGAGCACCTCCTCACCCGGGCTGCCCCCGCCCGAGGCGATCTCCGTGTCCGGGCCGAGAGCGGTCAGCTCGCCGGAGACCTCGTAGCCCACGGGGCGTGGGAAGTCGCTCCCGGGGTCGGCGGCCGCGATGTGCTTGTAGTCGGCCGGGTTCATCCCGGCGGCGCGCACCCGCAGCGTCACCTCGCCCGGCCCCGGCGGTGGCACCTCGACGTCCACCAGCTCGAAGACCTCCAGGCCACCGGGTCGAGACGCGATCCACTGTCGAGACATACCGGGGCAACTGGCTCTGCCGACGTGCCATTCCCCCGGCTCTTCCCGGAGCAGCGCCGCGGGGGAGAATCCTCCGGTGACGCAGACTCCGGAGCGGATGACGGTGCTGACAACGCCCCGCACCGCTCTGACCACGTGGCTGCACGACGACCTCGACGACCTGCATCAGCTGCACTCCGACCCCGAGACGATGCGCTGGATCAGGCCGGGTCGTCCCGAGACGCTCGAGGAGTCCCGGGCCCGCCTGTCGTCGTACCTGGACCCAGGCGGCGAGCCCACCAAGTGGCGGGTGGTGGACGCCGCGACCGGTGTCCTCTTGGGCCGGGCCGGGTTCGGCGGGGACGCGAGCCACCGCGAGCTGGGATACACGTTGCGCCCTCGCAGCTGGGGCGCTGGGCTGGGCACGGAGCTCGCGACCGCCCTGGTCGCCTGGCACCGCGCCCACCCGCTGCCCGAGCCGCCGGGCGACCTCACGGCATACGCCGCGCTCGCGAACGCCGCGAGCTGCCGGGTGCTGGAGAAGGCCGGGCTGGGGTTCGTCGAGGAGCGCGAGCACAACCGATGGCCGTCGGGCTACTACCGGCTCTGACCCATCCGCAGGGCGGTCAGCTCCCGGTCAGCTCCCGGTCAGCTCATCCAGCATCCGGCCCATGGCGCCGACGCGGACCGAGAGGTGTCCCTCGCCGGCCTCGAGGTGGGCCACGGCGTTCGGCAGGTGTGCGGCCAGCCACTGTCCGTGTGCGAACGGCACCATGAGGTCCTCGCCGCCCTGCCAGACGTACGTCGGCACCGAGATCGCCGAGAGGTCGAAGCCCCACGGCCGGGTGAAGGCCAGGTCGTCGTCGAGCCAGCCGGTCACGCCGACCGACACCGCCTGGCGGAAGGCGTGGGCGAGGAAGTCGCCGAACTCCCCGGTCAGCGACTCCTGGTCGATGGGCGGGATGAGGGTCGCCATCTGGTCGTGGATCTGGTCGCCGGTGATCTCGAGCATTTCCGGGCGCGCCACCTCGAGATAGGGCCGCAGCGCCTCCTCGCCCTCGAGGGCGGCTCCGAACTCCTCGTGGTTCTCCTCGCCCATGCCCTCGAGAAAGGTCAGCCCGTCGGCGTCGAACGGCGCGACTCCGGCGATGCAGAGCACGCCCCGCACCCGGTCGGCCGCGAGCGCTCCGCAGGCCAGCGCATGCGGGCCGCCACCCGACCAGCCGGCCACCAGGCAGTCGTCGGCCCGCAGGTGGTCGAGGATGGCACGGACGTCGTCCACCTCGTCGGCGACAGACCGGCCCGGACGCCGCGACGAGGCGCCGTACCCGGCCCGCGACCACGTCACCAGCCGATGCCCGTGGGCGTGGACCTCGTCAGCCATCGCGGGGTCCTGCCCTGACCCACCGGGGGTGCCGTGGTGGTACAGCAGCACCGGCGCTGCCTCCGGACCCGTCACCTCGAGCTCCAGGTCGCGGCCGTCGGGAAGCGTGATCGTCGTCATCGGGAGTCCTGTCCTCGGGCTTCTGGTCGGGGGGTGGGGTCGCGCGCTACTCGGGGCCGGCGGCAGGTCCGTCGACGTTGTACGTCGGCTCGCCGGTGCCGCAGCGGACGATGACGGCGCGTCCGGCCTCGTCGGACGGGTTCGACTCGCGATGCACCGCGCCGGCGGGGACGCGCAGGAAGTCGCCGGGACCGGCCTCTACGACGTGCGACCCGTCCGGCCCCGACTCCATCCGCATCCGCCCGCTGACGATGTACAGCGTCGTCTCGTACTCGCCGTGGTGGTGCCACCCCGAGGTCGCGTGCGGCTCGGTGTCGACGGTCCCCGTCCACATCCCGTCGCGGTGCATGGCCAGCTGCCGAGCCATCCCCGGCGTCGGGTCGGACGCGGCCAGCTCATCGGCGCCCACGTAGGAGCACGGCTCCGCAGGATCTCCACTCACTCGGATCAGGCTAGTCGGCGCGTGAGGGGGTAGTCCCTGACGTTCGGCACGCAACAC
>DATBBE010000160.1:0-19759 GCA_036271155.1 Nocardioides sp.
CGAGCTCGTACTCCTTCCAGCCGAGGATCGACTCCTCCAGGAGCACCTCGGTGGTGGGGCTGAGCGAGAGGCCGAGACCGGCGATGCGGTGCAGGTCGTCCTCGTCGTAGGCCAGCCCTGAGCCCGCACCACCCATGGTGAAGCTCGGGCGGACCACGACGGGGTAGCCGAGCTCGTCGGCAGCGCCCAGGCAGTCGTCCATGGTGTGGCAGATGCGCGAGGTCGCGACCTCGGCGCCCCACTCGGCAGGGAGGCCCTCGACGATCCTCTTGAACGACTCGCGGTTCTCGCCCTTCTCGATCGCCTCGATGCTGGCCCCGATCAGCTCCACGCCGTACTTCTCCAGGACTCCGCTCGCCGCCAGGCTCATCGCGCAGTTGAGGGCCGTCTGTCCACCCAGGGTGGCCAGGAGGGCGTCCGGACGTTCCTGGGCGATCACCATCTCGACGAACTCCGGCGTGATCGGCTCGACGTACGTCGCGTCTGCGAACTCCGGGTCGGTCATGATCGTGGCCGGGTTGGAGTTCACCAGGACCACGCGGATCCCCTCCTGGCGCAGCACGCGGCAGGCCTGGGTCCCGGAGTAGTCGAACTCGCAGGCCTGGCCGATCACGATCGGGCCGCTGCCGATGACCAGGACGCTGGTGATGTCGGTGCGCTTCGGCATCAGGCGTCCCCTCTGTCGTCGCCGGCCATCAGGTCGGCGAACCGGTCGAAGAGGTAGGCGGCGTCGTGTGGTCCGGCGGCGGCCTCGGGGTGGTACTGCACGGAGAAGGCCTTCAGCCGACCGGCGTCGTCGCGCAGCTCCAGCCCCTCGACGACGTCGTCGTTGAGGCAGACATGGGACACGGTGGCCTGGCCGTACGGCGTGCTGGTCGCGGCGTCGAGCGGGGCCCGGACAGCGAACCCGTGGTTGTGGGCCGTCACCTCGACCTTGCCGGTCGTGCGATCGATGACCGGCTGGTTGATGCCGCGGTGGCCGTCGGTCAGCTGGTAGGTCTCGAAGCCGAGGGCGCGCCCGAAGAGCTGGTTGCCGAAGCAGATCCCGAAGTAGGGGATCCCCTGCTGCAGGGCACCGCGCAGGAGCTCGACCTGGGCGGTCGTCGCACCCGGGTCACCGGGGCCGTTGGAGAAGAACAGCCCGTCGGGAGCGACCGCGCGCACGTCGTCGAGGGTCGCAGAGGCCGGCAGCACGTGGGTCTCGATGCCCCGCTGGGCCATCAACCGCGGCGTGCTCGCCTTGATCCCGAGGTCCAGGGCCGCCACGGTGTGCCGCCGCTCCCCCACCGCCGGCACGACGTAGGTCGCGTCGGTGGACACCTCCGCGGACAGGTTCGCGCCGGCCATCTCCGCGGACCCGCGCACCCGCTCGAGGAGCGCGGCGGCGTCCGACTCCGTGGAGGAGATGCCGACCCGCATCGCACCGCGCTCGCGTAGGTGGCGGGTGAGCGCCCGGGTGTCGATGCCGCAGATGCCGACGACACCCTGCTCGCGCAGCGACGCGTCGAGCGGCCGCCGCGACCGCCAGCTGGAGGAGACCCGCGACGGGTCGCGCACCACGTAGCCGGCGACCCAGATGCGCGAGGACTCCGGGTCCTCGTCGTTCAGGCCCGTATTGCCGATGTGGGGAGCCGTCATCACCACGACCTGGCGGTGGTAGGACGGGTCGGTGAGAGTCTCCTGGTAGCCCGTCATCCCGGTGGCGAAGACGGCCTCGCCGAAGGTCTCGCCGGGGGCTCCGAAGGACTCGCCACGGAACGTGCGGCCGTCTTCGAGGACCAGCAGAGCGGGCGCGTTCGTGACAGGACTCGGCACGCCGTACCTCCTTCTCCGCCTCACGGGACGGATCGTTAAAGGATGTCGAGCGCTGCCGACCCTAGCAGCCGGCGCCGTCGACCTAGGTGACGAGCCCGTCGACGAACGCGGCGATCTCGGCCAAGGTCAGCTCGTCGCCCTCGAGGTGCGGCACGTGGGCGACACCGGGCAGCTCCACCAGCCGCGCACCGGCGACCGAGTGGGCCAGGTGGGCGCAGTTCGCCTTGATGTAGGCCAGGTCGTGCTCTCCCACCATCACCAGGACCGGCACGCGGATCTCCCCGAGGCGGTCCCAGGCGGCGGCATCCTCGCGCGACTCCCCGGGGTCGTCGGCCTCGAGGGCCGTGCGGTTCATCTCTAGGAAGAGCGTGCGCGCGTCGCCGGCCACCCGCCCTTCGGCCGCCGTCGGGCCGTCGAGCCAGACCCGCGTCTCGATCCGGTTCACGGTCTCGAGATCGCCCCGCTCCTCGGCCGACTCCCACTCGTCGTCCAGGGCGAGCACCTCTGGCTCGTACGTCGGCTCCGGGGCGGCACTCACCGCCGGCCCCACGAGCACGAGGGCCTGCACCCGGTCGGGGTGGGTGAGGGCCAGGTCGATGGCGGTCCGGCCCCCCATCGAGGCACCGACCACCACCGCCGACCCTGCCTCGTAGGCGTCGAGCACGGCGACGGCGTCGCCGACCGGCGACCAACCGTCCTGCGGGGTGTACGTCGTCCGGCCGTAGCCGCGGGCGTCGTAGGTCAGGCAGCGGTGGTCGGGAAGCCGGCCGACGACATGGGTCCAGCTGCGCTGGTCGGTGACGCCCGCGTGCACGAGCAGGACGTCGAGGGAACCGGAGCCATGCGACTCCGAGGACAGTGTGGCGTTGCCTGAGGTGATCTCCATCGCGGGCCAGTCAACCGGTCCTGCTCGACGACTCCAACCGGTTATCCGTCGGTGCCGGCTGCCACAATCCCCCGCATGCGTCGTTCGTTGCTCGGGCTCGTCGCCCTCCTGGCCCTCCTGGCCCCCACCCTCGTGGCTCAAGCGTCGTCCCCTGACCGTGACTTCGGCCCACATCGGACCGTGTCTCCCTGGCACGTCGGCACGACCGACTGGGCCTCGGCGACCGACGCCGCGGGCGACACCGCCTATGTCTTCCGGCGCGCTCACGAGATCGACCTGCGCATCAGACACCGGGGCGGACGCCTGAGCAGACCCTGGGTGATCACCACCGCGACGACGTACCCCGCCACACCGCAGGTCTCGCTCGCCGGCGACGGCACCGGAGCTGTGGCGTGGGCGGTTCCGCGAGGCACCCGTCTGGCCTGGCGGGTGCGCGAGTTCGACGTCCGGGGTGCGCTGGGGGTCACTCGCTCGCCGGTGTCGGCCGACCTCTGGTCGCGCGACCTGCGGGCCGTCGCACTCACGGGCGGCCGCACGGTCGTCACCTGGACCCACTCGGCGTCCCCCGAGCGTGGCGCCTACGTCTCGCAGCTCACGGAGAAGTACCCGAAGAGCCCTGTCTTCCGGATCGGCTCGGCTGCCGGCAGCGCGGCTCCCTGGGTGATCGCGGGCCCGCGGCATGCGACGGTGGTCTGGACCGACGGCGAGGCCCTGGTGGGTCGTCGGCTCGACCCGCACGGCCTTCCGGGGCCGTCTCGCGAGCTCGCCGGCGACTTCCCGCGACACGACCTCACCCTGTCCGCCGAGGCGACCGACGCTGCGGGTGTCGGGGTGTTCGTGGGCAGCGTCCGCCAGCACGGCGTCAACCACGTCTTCGTGACGCGTGTGCGCCCCGGAGTGCGGTTCGCACAGCCGCCGACCCTGGTGTCCTCTGATGCCCAGGACGTCGGCGTCAACGGCGAGGTCCTCGCGGTCGGCGCGAGCGCCACCGGTGTGGTGGCCTGGTCTGACGCGCTCAGCGGCGCGTCGTACGCCCGGGTCCTGCGGGCCGATGGCAGCATCGGCGCACTCCAACGCTTCCGATCCTCGATCCTGGCTGCCACGGTCGGCGCGCACGGGCACCCGACCCTCCTGCTCCACGCGCCACGACACCGGCACCCGCTGCGACTCGTGCGCCTGGGCCGCGGAGCCCCTGCCGTCGTCGAAGGACGCCTCGCGACGCCGCGTCCGGCGTACCCCGGGGCCACGCTGGCTGCGCTCCCGCACGGACGCCTCCTGGCCGGCTACGACGCCGGACGCGGTCGCGTGCTGGAGACGGCCGGACGCTGATGCACGAGCTGAGCCGGGCCGAGGCGCGACAGGTCGTCCTGCGCGCGACGATGCTCGATGCCGCCCGCCCCACCGACCTGATGAGCGTCGTCGAGCGGCTGACGGCGCTGCCGACAGACCCCACCCGGGCGATCGCCCCGAGCTACGACCTGGTCAGCTGGTCGCGCCTGGGCTCGACCTACGAGCCGCGCGACCTCGACGACCTGCTCGCCGCCCGTGACCTCTACGAGGACGCCGAGGGCGTCCGTCCGATGGCCGACCTCGCGCTCCACCTCGCCGACATGGAGGCCTGGCCGCCCTGGGACGGCACGCGCGAGTGGCTCGAGGCCAACGAGCTGTTCCGCAACGAGGTGCTCGATGTGCTGGACGCCGACGGGCCCCTCCCGTCGCGGCAGGTCCACGCCACCGCGCAGGTGCCCTGGAAGTCCTCGGGGTGGAACACCGACCGCAACGTCCGCACGATGCTCTCCTGCCTGCTCGCCCGGGGTGAGGTCGCGGTCAACGGACGCGCGGGCACCCAGCGGAAGTACGACCTGGCCGAGCGGGTCTACCCGGCCGGGGTCCGGGCAGTGCCGCGCGAGAAGGCCGGCCTCCTGCGAGACACCGCGCTTCTGCGGGGGCTCGGGCTGGCCCGGGCCAAGGGGACGGTCCTCCCCGGCGGACCGATCCACGTCGGCGACGCCGGAGAGCCGGCCGTGGTCGAGGGCACGGACGGCGAGTGGCGGGTCGACCCTGCCCAGGTAGGGCTGTCGTTCGAGGGGCGCACGGCTCTGCTGTCGCCCTTCGACCCGGTGGTCCGCGACCGGGTGCGGATGCAGGATCTCTTCGAGTTCGAGTATGTCCTGGAGATGTACAAGCCCGCGGCGAAGCGGCGCTGGGGATACTTCGCCCTGCCGATCCTGCACGGCGACCGACTGGTCGGAAAGCTCGACGCCACCGCCGACCGCTCGGCGGGGCGGCTGTTCGTCGACACCATCCACGAGGACACCCCGTTCACGGCGTCGATGACCAGCGCCGTCGACGCCGAGATCTCGGCCCTGGCGACGTGGCTGGGGCTCACTCTGGAGCGTTGAGCCGCAGCTCGGCTCCCGCCCAGCGCCGCCGCAGCCAGCGGTCGTGGGAGGCCACGACGACGGTGCCGGCGGTGGTCTGGAGGGCTTCCTCGATCTCGCCGGCCAGCGCCAGCGACAGGTGGTTGGTCGGCTCGTCGAGCAGGAGCAGGTCCGGCGCTGCGGCGATCGCCACTGCCAGACCGAGCCGGCGCCGCTGGCCGACCGAGAGCAGGGCGACCGGGGTGACCAGGCGGTCGGGCGGCACGAGACCGAGGTCACGCAGCGGCGTCCTCGCGGCGCGCTCGTCACCGACCAACGCGTCGTACGTCGCGACCGCGCTGCGCCCGGGCTCGGCGAAGCGAACGTCCTGCACCAGCTCGGCCACCCGGTGGGCGGTCACGAGGACCGAGCCGGACGTCGGCTCGAGCCGCCCGGACAGGACCCCGAGGAGAGTGGACTTGCCCGACCCGTTCGCGCCCGAGACCAGCAGGTGCTCTCCCACCGTCACGTCGAGCCGCTCGAGTGCGAGGCGCTCGGCGACCACCAGGTCACGCACCTGTACGACGCGCCCCGCCGCACCACCGCCCGTCAGGTCGGCTCGCAGCCGCAACGGCGGCCGGGGCTTGCGCACCTGCTCGCGCTCGGCTTCGTCGAGCCGTCGATGAGCGTCGCGCTTGCGTCGAGCGAGGGTGCGCTGCACGTTCGCACCCTTGAACCCGTAGATGAACTTGTCGTTGTCGCGCGGCGGGCGGTTGTGAGCGATCGCCGACGAGTCGATCTTCGTCCCCTCCCGCAGCCGGGCCAGCTCCTCCTGCTGCGCGGCGTAGGTCTCCTCCCAACGCCGGCGTGCGGCAGCGCGGTGCTCTTCGTACGCCGTCCAGCCCCCTCCGAACCGGCGACCACCCTGACCGTCCGTGCCGACCTCCGAGGGATCGAGGTCGAACAGGTCGGTACAGACGTCGTCGAGCAGCACCCGGTCGTGACTGGCCAGCAGCACCACCCCCGGCAGGTCGCGGAGGAACGCCGCCAGCAGGTCGATCGCGTCGTCGTCGAGATGGTTGGTCGGCTCGTCGAGCAGCAGACAGTCCGGACGAGTGGTCATCAACGTCGCGAGCGCGAGCCGGGTGCGCTGACCGCCCGAGAGCGTGCCGATCCGCCGACTCGACTCCAGGACCCCGAGCCCCAGCCGTTCCGCGGCCTGGGCGGCCCGTCGGTCGGCGTCCCAGGCGTCGTGGGCGACCGCGCGGTCCAGCGCCACGGCGTACGCCGTCTGGGCCGGCTCGTCGGACTCGTCGCTGAGCTCGAGCGAGAGTCGCTCGACGTCAGCGACCAGTCGTCGCAGCGGAGACAGCGCGCCGGCCAGCACCTCGCCGATCGTCTGGTGGTGGCCGAACGCCGGCTCCTGACCGAGCATGGCGAGGTCGGCCGGGCCGTCGATCGTGCCGGTCACCAGCGCTCGTCCCGGCAGCGAGCCGGCGACGGCGCGCAGAAGCGTCGATTTGCCGGAGCCGTTCTCGCCCACCAGCCCGATCCGGCGGCCGGGCTGGGCGGTCAGGTCGATGTCGTGGAGCACCCGCCGGGTGCCGAAGACGACGTCGAGCCCGGAGACATGGAGCGTGGGAATCGTGGTCGCTGGCATGCGGTGGCCTTCGCGGTGGCGGAGCAGGACTCGCCGGGCGGTGCCACGGGCGCGAGTCGGGTCAGCGTGCGATCAGCATGATGGAGCGAGCCTAAGCGGTCTGCTGCGCCCTCGCGAGGCGATTACAGCCCGAGCAGGAACTCCACGAGCCCCGCGAAGTAGGTGTCCGCGTCGTCGACGAGGGCGAGATGGCTGCCGTTCGGCGAGTGGTGGTAGGTCCCGCGCGGGAGCTGCTCGGCCATCCACCGAAGATGCGCGGGATCCATGGTGTCGTGCTCGGCGCCCATGACCAGGGTGGGCACCTCGATCCGGGGCAGGTCCGCCGTGCGGTCCCACTCCGCGAGCTTCCCGCTCGCGCCGAGCTCGCTGGGACCCTGCATCGGCACGTAGATCGCGGGGTTGATGTGGTCGAACCCACGCACGACAGGGTCGGGCCACTCCTCGACCGGCAGCCGGCACACGTGGTGCACGTAGTGGTGCTCCATCAGGAGCGACTCGTAGGCCGGGTCGTCGGTGCGGCCCGTCGCCTCGAGCCGCTTGATCTCGGTCAGGGCGTCCTGGTCCATCGTCGGCATCAGGACCTCTTCGGCGTACCGGTTGTACGCCGGGATGCTGGCCATCATGTTCGAGATGACGAGGCCCTTGAGCTGGTCGGGGTGGGCGAGGGCGTACTCCAGCGCGAGCACGCCGCCCCAGGACTGGCCGTAGAGCACGAAGTCGTCCGGTCCGAGCCCGAGCACGAGCCGCACCTGCTCCACCTCGTCCACGAAGCGGTCGATCTCCCACAGCGACGGCTCGTCCGGCTGGTCGCTGAAGTGCGAGCCGAGCTGGTCGTAGAGGTAGTACTCCACCCCGGCCGGAGGCAGGTAGGAGTCGCACGACTCGAGGTACTCGTGGGTGGCCCCGGGCCCCCCGTGCAGGAGCAGCACCTTGAGATCCGGGTTGTTGCCGAACCGCCTGGTCCAGACCCGGAACTCGCCCTTCGGCGTGGTCACCGGGATCCTGCGGACACCTCCGGCGATGCGGTCGGACCGGTCGGAGGAGTCGAGGTAGGCGGTCACCGACCGAGCATGTCACGGCCGATCGGGCCTGCTGCGGGATACTCGGCGTCGTGGCGGTGCGGGTGGCGATCTGCCGCACGCTCACCGTGACTCGGGACGACGTTGAGCTGAGCGGCCCGAGTCTCGGCACGCGCAAGGCGCGCGTGCTGGTCGCTGCGCTCGCGGCCGCCCGTGGGGCACCGGTGCCGGTCGACCGGCTCGCCGAGGCAATCTGGCCCGACGCACCTCCGCGCGACCCCCAGGCCAACCTGGCCACCCTCGCCAGCCGGCTGCGCCGGACCTCCGGCGACGACCTCGTCGTGCCCGGGGTGCAGCCCGGTGCCGCCTCCTACGCCCTCGGTCCGCGTGTGGAGCTCGACCTCGACGTCGCCACGGACCTGCTCGTCGCCGCGGGCACACGCCTGCGCCGAGGTGAGCCGACACTCACGGTCGCGTCGGCGACCCGCGCCCTGGACCTGCTCGGAGACGGCCGGCTCGCCGAGGAGCTCGGCGAGTGGGCCGACACCGTGCAGCGCGAGGCGCTCGAGTCCTGCAGGGAGGCCCGGCACCTTCTTGCCCTCGCGGCGGCGGCGACCGGGCGCATCGACGTGTCACTCGGGGCGGCGTCGGCGGCTGTGGCTGCGGATCCCTTCGACGAGCGAGCTCACCGCGACCTCATGCGCGGGCTGGTCGCCGACGGCCGCTCGACCGCCGCGCTCGACGTGCACCAGGAGCTGGTGCGGCGCCTGGCCGACGAGCTCGGTGCGGACCCGGACGCCGAGACCCGGGGTCTCCATCTCGCGATCCTGCGCGGCGAGCCCCTCGAAGCAGGCGAGAGCTCCCCGGACACGCCCGCCGGCAGCGCCCTGGTCGGCCGGGAGGAGGAGCTGGCCACCCTCGACCTGGCCTGGGCCGATGCCTCGGCCGGCCACGCCTCCTTGCTCGTGGTCACCGGGGTCCCGGGGATCGGCAAGACACGCCTGCTGACCGAAGCGGCCGGGCTCGCCTCACGCACGGGTGGGCGCGTGCTGGCGACCGTCTGCCGCCCGGGCGAGCGCTCGTTGTTCCTCCAGCCGTTCCTAGACGTGCTCCGCCCCGTCCTCCTCACCCTGCCGGCCGGCACGCTGGCCCGGCTCCTCGGGCCTCACCTGGCGACCTGGGGCCGACTGCTGCCCGAGCTCACCGAGGTTCTCGCGGTCCCTGCGGAGCAGGAGGTGACCCACGACCTCGCCCGCCGCCGCTCGTTCGACGCGGTCGTCGCAGTGCTCGCCGGCCTCGCGGCGGGCCGACCCGTGCTGCTGGTGCTCGACGACCTCCAGTACGCCGCCGAGGCGACGGCAGACCTGCTGGCGCACCTCCGGACCCGGCTCGCGTCCAGCGCGGTGTTGTTGGTCGCGGGGGTGCGGAGCGAGGCCCTCGCCGCGCTCGGACAGGTCCTCGGCGAGAGTCGCCAGCTCCACCTCGGCCCGCTGCTGCCGTCCGCCGTCGACGCCCTGGCCGCGGCGGCCGGCTTCCCGGCGCGCGCGGCGGAGGTCCAGGCCCGCAGCCTGGGGCATCCGCTGAGTGTCGTCGCCAGCCTCCAGGCACTCGCCTCCGGCACCGACGGCGTACCCGAGGACATCGCCGCCGCGGTCGCGGGCCAGCTCTCCAGGCTCGCGCCCGAGAACGCCGACGTGGGTCGCGCTGCTTCCGTTCTCGGGACGTCGGTCGACCCGCTCCTCCTCAGCGGCCTCCTCGACCGCTCCGAGGTGGAGGTCGCGCTGGCCTGCGGCCCACTGCGGGACGCGGGGCTGATGACGCTGCGCGGGACGCGGTACGCCTTCGTCAACGACCTCGTCCGAGATGCGGTCCTCGCCACTCTCGTCCCACCCGTCGCCGTCGCCTACCACCGTCGCGCGGCGGACCTGCTCGCCGACCGGCCCGAGGAGATGGCCGGTCACGCCCATGAGGCGGGCGACGCGTCGCGGGCCGCCGTCGGCTACCTCGAGGCCGGCCGGATCGCCCGACGGGTGGCCGCCCTCGACGACGCGCTCGCCCTGCTGTCGCTCGCGTTAGCGGACGCGCGGGCTGCCGACGACCACACGCTCGAGGCGACGGTGCTCCTCGAGAGAGCGCGGGCGCACGAGGCTCGCACGTCGTACGCCCATGCAGAGGACGACGTCCTCGCCTCCCGCACGCTGCTCGCCGGCACTCACGAGCCCCGGCTCGAGCTGCGCAGCCTGCGCCTGCTGGCGGGCGACATCTCCATCGCCCGCGGCCGGCCGCTCGACGAGATCGCGGACCTCAACCTCACCGGCGCGCAGCGTGCCCGCGAGCTCGGCGACACGATGGGCGCGGCGTTGTTCCGCGCCAGGCTCGTCATCATCGAGTGCTCGCGGCTCCGTCTCGACCGGGCCCACGAGCTGGCGGTCGCGGGGGTTGCCGAAGCCCGGTCGACCGGCTCCGAGCAGTCGCTGGCCCGCGCCCTCGACGGGCTCAAGACGGTGTGCGCCTACGCCGGCGACACCGAGGGTCTGGCCAGGGTGCTGGACGAGCTCGTCCCCCTGATCGAGCGGCTGGGGGCGACCTGGCTGCTGCAGTGGGTGGTGCTGGAGTCGGCGTTGGTCCCGGCGAGCGCGGGGCAGTGGGACCTCGCCACCGCACGGGTGGACCGGGCCCTGGAGCTGAACCGCGAGACCGGCTACGACGCCTACGCCGGCTACTTCGGGGCCCAGCGAGCCTGGCTGGCCCGGCTCGCCGGCGACCTCGACAGGGCCCTCGACGACGGCCGGGCAGCCCTGGCAGTCGCCTCGCCGACCGTGCACCCCTGGTGGTACGCCACGGCCGTGGGTGTCCACGCCTCGACCCTGCTCGAGCTCGGCCGGCCCGACGAGGCCGCCGCGCTCTGTGCCGGCGCTCTCACGGCGCTCAGTCCCGAGTCCGGTGTGGCCTACCGGCTGCGCTGCCTGGCGCCACTCGCCGCCGCGACCGGCGACGGTCTGGCCGAGACCGACCGGCTGCTGGCAGGGGTCAGCGCTCCCCCGGGCCGCGGATGGGTCCTCGGCGCGGACGTCTACGAGGCCGTCGCGTCCGCCTGGCTGGCCGCGGGCGAGCCCGAGCGCGCCCGAGCCGCGGTCGAGCCTCTGCTCGCCGTCACCGGTTCGGGAACGTGGGACGTCGTGCACTCCCGGCTGGCTCAGAGCAGCTCGCCCAGCAGCTGAGCCGCCCGCGCCGCGCCGTCGGTCGGCACCGGCAGGTAGTCGAGCTCGCGGGCGAGCTCCCCGACCAGCGCGTTCGCGATGGTGTCGGGGTCCGCGGTGGCGTAGTCCATCGCACGCCCGGCGCCGTGCCGCTCGAGCCGGTGGCGCACGTGCACCTGCTGCTCGAAGTGGTGCCGCAGGGGGAAGTACAGGAACGGGCGCTGGTTCGCGGTCAGCTCCATCGTGGTCGAGAGTCCGCCCTGCACGATCGCCACGTCGCACGCGGCATGGTGCAGGTCCAGGTCGGGAAGGAAGCCGTGCACCTCCACGCCCCGCGGGGCCGGAAACGCCTGGGGGTCGAGCCTCGGCCCGGTGACCACGTGCATCCGGAGCGCCGGCACGCGTGCCGAGGCGGCGTCGTACGACTCGATGATGCGGCGCAGCAGGGGTGCGCCCACACCGGAGCCGCCCACGCTGACGACACAGACAACCTCGTCGTCGCCGTAGCCCAGGCGCCGTCGAAGCGCTGTGCGGTCGGCGGGATCGGGCCGCTCGCCCATGACGTAGCCGGAGAACGCGAAGTGTTCGAGGGTCCAGTCGCGAATGGTCGGGAGACCGGGACCCAAGGCGTCCGGCACCAGGTCGGCGGGGTCGCCCACGAAAACCGACCGATCTCGCAGACGCGGGTAGCGAGCGACGTGCTCCACCATCTCGGCGTTGTAGTCGGCCGTCAGGTAGGCCTCGTGGTCACCGCCGTCGGCCATCGGCACCCACCCGACGAAGTCGGTCATCCAGGCGAACGGTGCGCGCTTCAGGCCCGGGTTCTCGTGCAGGAAGTGGTCGAGGTCCCAGGCCTCGTCGCCGATCCAGAGGTCGTACTCACGCTCACGGACCAGGTCGTCGAAGACCATGAAGTTGGCGACCAGGATCTCGTCCATCCGGCGGATCGCCTGGAAGGCGTGCAGGTCGTGCTCGCCGGACTCGGCCTCGATGTGCCCGCTCTCGCTGGCCAGCCAGGCGGACGCCGGGTGGACACTCTCCCCGGCCCGCTCCAGGAAGTCGGTGACCGGCGACTGCGACAGCCACTCGATCTCCAGCCCTGGATGCTGGCTGCGCAGCTCCCGGGCGATGGCGAGGTCGCGGCGTGCGTGACCCAGACCGATCGGCGAGGACAGGTACAAGGCGCGCTTCGGCCGTCGCGAGGCACGCTCCCGGCGTGCGCCCGGGCGAGGGCCGGACACCCCGGCCAGGGCGTCGTCGAGGACGCGGTTGACCGCGACCGGGGCCCGCCCCGGTGGGGCGTGCCCGCTGCCGTCGAACGTCACGAGGGTCCCGCCGGTCAGCTCGGCCAGGCGTGCGCCGTGCTCGAACGGAATCACCCGGTCGTCCGTGCCATGCACGACGACGACGGGGCAGCGCACCTCGGCGCACTGTTCCGGCACCGGTCGTGGCCCGAAGGCCCGGCCGATCTCGGCGTGGCCCAGGGTCTCGCCGTCGGTGCCGTGGCTCCATCCGACGAGATCCTCGATCAGCTTGGTCGAGTGGGCTTCCGGCACTGCCTGGTCGAAGAAGAAGTCGACGAAGCCGGGGTAGTCGCGCAGCCACGAGTACCGGTTGTAGCGGCCCCAGCCCTCGTCCTCCCCCATGTCGTCGTCCCAGCGCTCGAACGACTCCATCCGGTCTGGCGGGAACGGCCCGAGGCCGGGGATCGCCGGCGCGATCGCCACCCAGGCCGCGACCCGGTCAGGGTGCTCGCTGGCCAGGTCCAGCGCCTGCAGGTTGGCCCGCGACAAGGCGATCACGACGGCTCGCTCGGTCCCGGTGGCGTCGAGCACGTCGAGCGCGTCCCGGGTCAGCTGCTCCCGGGTGTACGCCGCGTCGTCCGCGGGGCGGTCGGAGGCACCGTTGCCCCGCGGGTCGTAGGTGATCACCCGGGTGCGGCGGGCGAGGTAGGGCACCTGGA
This sequence comes from Nocardioides sp., assembly GCA_036271155.1. GTDB lineage: Bacteria > Actinomycetota > Actinomycetes > Propionibacteriales > Nocardioidaceae > Nocardioides. The sequence continues at coordinate 12,904 of DATBBE010000160.1, forward strand.
GCTTCCAGACCTCGGCCGGCAGGATGCTCCAGGTCGGCAGCAGGAGCACCGCCGGGTCACCGGCGCGCTGCTGCTCGCCGTACACCTGCCAGGCGACGCGTACGCCGTCGCGCTCGACGACGCCGGTGGCGTCGGGCTCTCGTGCCTTCATGGACGTCTCCTCCAACGTGGTCGGCAGGACCCGTACTGCGGGCGGACCGGTCGGTCGTGTCGCCGTACCATCCGTGACGCGGGTGTGGAACTCCTCGATGGCGTGGTTCACCGCGACCGGGAAGCGAGCATGGGGCACGTGCCCGGCACGGCCCAGCACCAGCAGCTCGGCGCCGGCGAGCCGGGCCAGGTGCACACCTCGCGCGAACGGGACGCACTGGTCATGGGTGCCCTGGACCACCAGCACCGGGCACCGCACCCTGGCGAGCTCCTGCCGGGTCCCCTCGACGCTGTCGCCCACGAAGTCGGCCTCCACGAGCGAGATCATGACGTCTCCGGAGGTCTGGTCGGCCCACTGCACGACGTCGTCGTAGATCTTGGTGCTGTGGACGTCGTTGCACACCTGCGAGAAGAAGAACCGCGGCCAGACCGGCCAGCTCTCCTGCCAGACCTCGCGGTTCTGCAGCTGCCAGCCCTGCGGGTCGCTCAGGTGTGCGTTCCAGACCGCCTCCGCCTCGGGGCCGCGGTCGTGCGACGGGGTGCCGTCGACCGCGCTGGGCGCGATGGCGACGACTCCCGCGACACGGCCGGGGTGCTCGGCCGCGGCGAACAGGGCGAACCACGCGCTGTCGCACAGGCCGACGAGCAGCGCCCGGTCGACCGCGACCTCGTCCATCACCGCGATCGTGTCGGCCACCTGCTCGCGGTCGGTGTAGAAGCGCGCACCGACCGGGCGGTCGCTGCCGCCGTTGCCACGCCCGTCGATGACGACGACCTGGTGTCGCTGCGCCAGCCAGGGCACCTGGGCCTTCCACAGCCGCGAGTCGACGATCGTGTCCGCGGGGGTGAACACGATGGTGTCGGAGGCGTGGTGAGACTCGCCGAACACCTCGTAGAAGACACGGATGCCGTCACGATCGACGTGTCCGGTCCGTCCCGGTTCGCTGGCGCGCACGGTCCCTCTACCTCTCCTCGGTCTGATCAGGTCGGGCCCACCCTGCCGAGCCGCGGTTGCAATCCGGTTGCAATCCGGTTGCAAGGCCGTCGGTCGATGCTCCGGGACAAGCATCCAACCTCAAGGAAAGGTCTTGAGCCATGACTCAGGCAACCATCGACACCGACAAGCTGATGGCCTTCGTCGGCCAGTTCGCCGGCGACCTCGGCGCCACCGTGTCGGCCGGCAACGTCGTCCTCGGCGACCGGCTCGGTCTCTACAAGGCACTCGCCACCGGTCCGGCCACCGCGAGCGAGCTCGCCGACCGCACCGGGACCAACGCCCGCTACGTCACCGAGTGGCTGCGCGGCCAAGCCGCCGGCGGCTACGTCGAGTACGACGCCGCTACGGACGCCTACTCCCTCACCGACGAGAAGGCCTTCGCGCTGACCGACCCGAACGGCGCGCTGTTCCTGCCCGGCGCGTTCGAGCTGGCGCTTGGCGCGCTCGCCGCGCTCCCGCGCATGGAGCAGGCGTTCAAGACCGGCGCCGGCCTCGGCTGGCACGAGCACGACGACCAGGTCTTCAGCGGCTGTGAGAAGTTCTTCCGTCCCGGCTACCTCGCCCACCTGGTCGCGGAGTGGATCCCGGCCCTGGACGGCGTCCAGGCCAAGCTCGAGCGAGGTGGCAAGGTTGCCGACATCGGGTGCGGACACGGCGCCAGCACGGTGCTGATGGGCGAGGCGTACCCGTCGTCGACGTTCGTCGGATCGGACTACCACGACGGCTCCATCGCGGAGGCCGGCAAGCGGGCGGCCGAGGCCGGGGTCAAGGACCGCGTCGGGTTCGAGGTCGCGGGGGCGCAGTCCTTCTCGGGCACCGGCTACGACCTCGTCACCAGCTTCGACTGCCTGCACGACATGGGCGACCCCCTGGGTGCGGCGCGTCACGTGCGCAGCTCCCTGGCGTCCGACGGCACGTGGCTGATCGTCGAGCCGGCGGCGGGCGACACGGTCGCGGACAACCTGAACCCCGTCGGCCGGGTCTACTACAACTTCTCGACCCTCCTCTGCGTGCCGAACGCCCTGTCACAGTCCGGGGGCTACGCGCTGGGGGCCCAGGCCGGCGAGAAGGCCATCCACCAGGTGTGCACCGACGCGGGGTTCACCCGCTTCCGTCGGGTGGCCGAGACGCCGTTCAACAACGTCTACGAGGCACGGCTGTGAGGAGCATGGCCTGGTGGGTCCTGGCCCGGGACCCGTACAGCACCTGGCTGCGCCACCCGGACGAGCGGCTCAGTACTCCGAGGCGCCTCGGATCGGGCCGGGGCGGCCGTCGGGGTCGTGCACCACGTCGAGGGGGATCTTCGCCCAAGCCCGGGTGAAGGACGACAACGGGGGCAGGGGGATCGGCCGCAGACGTCCTGGCGGCCGGTCCCCTTCGCGTCCGGCGTCGTGCCACGCCTGCAACGTCGACGCGGACGCCGCGTAGGCGTCGTACATCCCGACCGGGTCCACGCAGTCGGCCATCACCTCGGCCAGCCCGCTCTCTGCTACCTCGCCGAGCCGGTCGAGGTGCTCGGCGGCCAGCCTGAGCCTGAGGTCACGGGCGTAGTCGTGGTCGAGGACGACCGCGGTGAGCTCTGAGTCGTGGGTCCACGATCGCCGGTTGAAGTTGTCCGAGCCGGTGCTCGCCCAGAGGTCGTCGATCACACAGACCTTGGCGTGGACGTAGACCGGGGCCCCGGCGTGGTTCTCGATCCCGTACGCCGCGACCCGGCCCGGCGCGGCGCGCATCAGACGCACCAGCGCGCGCTCGCGTCCGAGGTACTGAGGGACGCGGTTGAGGCCCGCGATGTCCGGGACGAGCGGGATCACCACCACCAGCCGAAGCTCCGGATGCTGCCGAAGGGCAGCCTCGAACGGCTCGGCCACGCCGTGGCCCCAGAAGTACTGGTCCTCGACAGAGATGACCCGCTCGGCGCGAGCGATCGCCTTGGAGTAGCCACGGGCCACGCTGCGCTCGCCGCCGCGTGCGAACGGGTAGTCCCGGCCGTGCCGGAGGTCGGGGTAGGTCCGCAGCAGCTGGACGACGTGCGGCCCTGCTTCGGGCGGCGGCGGCGACTGCTCGGGCAGCCCGTCAGGGGTGGTGTCGTGATGGCGCCAGCGGTCGACGGCCTTGCGGACGGGGCTGCGCGAGAGCGGTGTCGGGTCGTCCCACCGCTCTCGGAAGACGGTCTCGACGTCGTACACAGCCGGGCCGTGGATCTCGACCTGGACGTCGTGCCAAGGTGGGTGGGCGCCGTACTCCTTCGTGAGCGGCTGGGACTGCGGGTCTCCCGCGTGGTCGGAGTCGTCACGACGGTTGTGGGCGAGGTCCATGCCACCGACGAAGGCGACGTCGCGCGCTGGGTCGTCGCGGTGGCGGACCACCACGAACTTCTGGTGGTGAGAGCCGCCGGTGCGCACGCGCATGTCGAGCAGGACCTCGGCCCCACGGCGCTGCAGCTGCTCGCCGAGGTGCCGATTCTCTGCCGCGAAGAAGCCGGTCTGGTCGGAGTGTGAGCGCCAGACCAGGCCGCGCACGTCCACTCCGCGCTCGTCGGCCCGGCCGAACACCTCGACGACCTCGCTGCCCGGCTCGCCGGTGAGGCGCTCGTCGGCGTCGCCCTGCCAGTCGGTGAAGAGCACCAGGTCGCCCGGTCGGGTCGCCTCGACCGCGGCGTACAGGGCTTGGAAGTAGACCGCTCCGTGGATGAGCGGTCGCACCAGGTTGCCACTGGACCAGGCCTGGTCATCGGGGTGTGCCTCGTCGAGGACCGTGGTGGGGTTGGCGCGCTCGGTCTTGCTCAGCAGCCAGTCGCGCGGGTCCATCCGTCGAGCATGCCGCACCACCGGTCAGGTCGCGGCCGGGGTCGCGCTCACGCCGGCGTACGACGCCCCGGAACGCTGCAGGAACCGCTCGGCGGCGCGAGCGGCGGGATGCGAGACGACCGCCGCCAGCACCCCGATGGCCGCGATCACGGCCCAGCCGGGCTCTCCCCACTGGAGGGCGAGGAAGGTGAAGAGGCCCGGGAAGATGATCGGCTGCGCTTGGTACCCCAGGCCCCAGATCCCTTGGTAGTCCCCCAGCCGGCGATGGTCGGACAGCTCGGACTGGAAGCCCCAGTCGGCCGCGGACTGCCACAGCTCGGCGCCGGTGATCGTCACGTGTCCCAGCCAGATCAGGACGATCGACACCCAGCCGACCGTCTCGTGGGTCACGCCGATCACGAGGCAGGACAAGATGAACGCCCACCCGGACAGGCGCACGGCCCGCAGGGCGCCGTTCACGGTCTCCGACCCACGTGAGGCACGCACCTGGAGGAGCACCGCCATCACCGTGTTGGTGCCGAACAGCCACGCCAGCAGTGTGTGGGGGGCATCGGTGCGCTCGACCAGCCACAGCGGCACGACGACGTTCAGCAGCACCTGGTTGGAGTTCAGCACGCCGTTGCAGACCGAGAGCGTGACGAAACCGAGGTTGCGCCAGGCCGGCGGCGCGGGCACCGCCCCGTCGTGGTCGTCGTGTGCCGCGGGCACCGCTCGCTCGATGGTGGGCAGCCGCGAGACCATCACGGCGTTCAGCACGAGCAGGCCACCGGTGAGGAACGGGACGGCCATGATCGCGGTGCGGGTGCCGATCGCCAGGGCGATGCCGCCGGCGAGCGCGCCGAGGGTGTAGCCGACGTTGCGCGCCGAGCGCATGTAGGCCAGGGCGCGCACCCGGACCTCGCGCGGGAAGACCGCGATCCGGTAGACGTTGCGACCGGTGTTGCCGGCCTGGCTGATGGCCGCGAGCAGTGAGAGCAGGGCGACGAACGTGAGCATCCCGGTGGCCAACGGCCAGGCGAAGTACAACACCGCCTCGAGCAGGCTCCCGGCCGCCCACAGGGGCTTCGCCCCGACCCGGTCGGAGAGCCGCCCGAGCGGAAGCGAGAGCAGCAGGGTCACCACCCCCGAGATCGACATCCCCAGGCCGACCTGGGCGCCGGTGAGACCCACGATCTGGGTGAAGTAGACCGCCGTACCAGTCAGGAACGAGCCGGTCGCGAACGCCGACAGCACGCACTGCAGGGCGAGGTCGCGCTCCAGCGTGGTGGGCGGGAGGATGCGGCGGAGCAGTGGGATCACCGAGTCATCACGGGGCCATCCTCACCCGCCCCACCGACACCCTGCCAGTCGTTATCGCTGCGGGTAGCGGCTGGCCAGGATCTCCCGCAGGACCGGCAGAGCCCGTTGATCCTTGGGCCGGTTGGCGGCCTGCTTACTGCGGATCACGTCGGCCAACGACGCGACTGGGACGACGATGCCGAGGATGGAGGTAGGCACCGCATCCCGCACGAGGTCGACGTAACCGTCTGTGCCGCTGGGGACCATCGATATGTCGAGCTCCCCGAAGCTCGTGCGAAGGTTCCACACGCCGGCCCCTGCCAGCGACTCCGCGTCGTAGGCGAAGGGAACTGACTCGTCCCCGAAGCGCACCTCGGCTTTCAGCTCGACCAGCGCATCGGAGAGTTGCGCAAGGTTGGAGGTGGCCCGGTCCGGAGTGATGTCGACGTCCTGTGTGGGCAGGTTGGAGCCATGTGCGAGCGCCGCAAGGCCACCGATGACGACGAAGTCGACCTGGTGTCGAATCAGGACCTCCAGGATCCTGTCCGGCGTGAATTCAAGCGACGTCATGGGGAGCCGCCGCCTGACCACGGATCGCCAGCATCGTGTTGGCAGTGCGAACTCCGATCCTCACTCGCTCGTCCGGTGACAGCGCCAGCAGTTCTCGAGCCTGCGTCCAGTCAGAGTCGTCACGCTCGACCAGCATCACGTCGAGATCGAGGCCGCACAGTCGGACGAACCGCAGCACTGAGTCGAAGCTCGGGGTCGACCTGCCTGTCTCGAGCCTGGCGATCGCGCTCTGAGTCGTACCAGCCCTCTCGGCGAGCTCGCGCTGGCTCAGGCCGGCGCGCCTGCGCGCTTCGCGCACCAGGTCGTTGCCCATCCCAGCCATGGAGCGATCATAGCAGTTTCGCTATGCGTCTCGGGTTCGGTGCCTTCAGGCAGCCCGTGGGAGTGCGCGGGTGCCGGTGTGGTCGACGAGGTAGTGGGCTCCGTGGGGGTCTTGCCAGAGGTAGATGCCGGGGAAGGGTTGTTTGACGGTCCATCGGCCGAAGGTCTTGAGGCGGTGGTGGGGTGTGGTCATGGGTGCGTAGTTGCCCAGGCGGGACTGTCCGGCGCCGGTCGCGTCGGGTCCGTGTCTGTAGGGCAGGGTGTGGTCGATCTGGGTGGGATGGAGGCTGGTGGCGTAGGGGAAGGTGTCGGCCGGGGTCATCAGATGCACGGCCTGGCGATGTCGTTCGGGGATCTCGTAGGCATCGACCGGGGCCAGTCCGGCCAGGTCGAGGACCGGTCTGATGGTGACCTTCGCTGCTCGGGTGAGGTGGTCGCGGACCCAGGCCAGGCTCATCGCCCCACAGCCCTCGACCCGGGCCACCGGCTCGGCGTCGGGGTGGTCGGGGGTGCCGGGGTAGGTGTGGAGGTTGACCACGACCTGCGGCAGCAGGTGCTCCCAGTCGATGACCGGCTTCGGCCCCGTGCGCGGCTCGTCCGGAACCTCGACGGGGTCGGCGGGGTCGGCGGGGATCTGGGCGGGGTCGGTGGGTCGGTCGGACCAGGCGGTGTAGGCCGCGATGAGCTCGGCAGCCAGGTCGGGGCGGGACAGGATCAGCAGGGCTTTGAC
>DATBBE010000161.1:0-6889 GCA_036271155.1 Nocardioides sp.
CCACACGACCCGCTGAGGCCTGACCTGAGGTGCATCTGACGTGCACCTGACGTGCACATGACGAGGACCCGGCCACATGACCGGGCCCGCGTCGAAGAGGCTTACGCGGTGAGCTGCAACCTGCGGATCATCTCGGTCGACGCGAGCCGGACGCGGAACCTGCGCTGACGCGCCCACAGGGGGGTGAGGGCGGTGCGGTCGCGGTTCGCTTGCTGAGCCATCCAGCTGATCCTGTCTCCCAGGCAGTCCTCACACGGACGTCCGAGAGCACCATGGGGGGTTTTGGTGCACATCGTGTTGCCTCCTTTTGACTTAAGAGACGGTCAACTTGGCAGCCGTGACGCAACGCCAGGCAAAGACTCGGCTCGGCCCCGCCAGCGCACGGCCGTCGTCCGTGGCGTGCCGCGACCGATCGGACGTTTCTCGCGGGGCGACTCCTACGGATTCCGTCGTACGACGTGCTCGCGACGTACGAATCCGCAGAAGACGCCGCTGACCGGGTTTTACCCCGGACCGGCCGTCAGGAGGCCGAGACCAGCTCGAAAGCACGCCACATCGCGGCGTACCGACCGTCGCGGGCGACCAGGTCGTCGTGGGTGCCGTCCTCGAGCACCCGCCCCTGGCCGAGCACGAGGATCCGGTCGGCGGTGCGCGCGGTCTGGAGGCGATGGGCGATCAGGATCGTCGTCCTGCGCCCGGCGACCACTGCCATCGCCGCCGAGACCTTCGCCTCGGTGGCGAGGTCGAGGTTGGCTGTCGCCTCGTCCAGCAGGAGCACCGCGGGGTCGACGAGCTCGGCGCGCGCGAGCGCGATCAGCTGTCGCTGTCCCGAGGACAGCGACGTGCCACGCTCCGAGATCTCGTGGAGATAGCCACCGGGCAGGGTCGCGACCAGGTCGTGGGCACCGACGGCCCGCGCGGCGGCCTCCACCTCGGCGTCGCTGGCTCCGGGCCGGCCGTAGGCGATGTTGTCGCGGATGCTTCCGGTGAAGAGGAACGACTCCTGAGGCACGTAGCCCAGCTGGCTCCGGTAGTCGTGCAGCGACAGGGTGCGCAGGTCGTGGCCGTCGAGGGTGACGCTGCCGGAGTCAGGGTCGTAGAAGCGCGCGATCAGCTTGAGGACCGTCGACTTCCCGGCGCCGGTCTCGCCCACCAGTGCGACGGTCTCGTGCGCCGCGATGTGCAGGTCGAGCCCCCGCAGCGCCTCCGGCGGCTTGCGCCGGACCACCTGGGGACCCGTGGGCACCCGGTCGGCGGGACCGCGCTCGTCGGCGTACACCTCGGCCTGCGGGTAGGTGAAGTGGACGTCGTTCAGCGCCAGCTCACCGCGTACGTCGCCGAGCGGCACCGGGTCGACGGCGTCGGGGGTGATCGTGTGGAGTCGCATCAGCTCGGCGATGCGACCGATCGAGACCCGGGTCTGCTGCCAGGAGTCGAAGACCTGGGAGAGCTGCTGGATCGGCGAGAAGAACATCGTGAGGTAGAGCAGGAACGCGATCAGGACGCCGGTGCTCAGGCGACCCTGCTCGATCAGGTGGGCGCCGAAGCCGAGCACGATGACATCGGCGATCGCGGAGAGGAACAGCACGAAGGGGAAGTACGTCGCGATCGTGCGCTGAGCGCGGGCCCGGCCGTCGTAGTAGACCCGGCCCAGCCGGTGGAACCGCTCGCGGGTCAGCCGCTCGTGAACGAACGCCTGCGCCTCGCGGATGCCCGACAGCGACTCCTGGAAGTCGGCGTTCACCACGGCCAGCGCCTCGCGGACGACGTCGTAGAGGTGGTTGGTGACGCGCCGGAAGATCACCGTCGCGAACGCGAGCGGGATGACGACGGTCAGTGTCCAGAGCGCGAGCTCGAGATCCATCAGGAGCAGGGCGACGCCGACCCCCACGAACGTGACCAGAGAGACGAGAGCCTGGAGGAGGCCGTTCTCGATGAGCGTCTCGAACTGGTCGACGTCGGTGGTCATCCGGGTCATGATCCGGCCGGCCATCTCGCGCTCGTAGTAGTCGAGGGAGAGCCGCTGGAGCTGCGCCCAGATGCGGATGCGCAGTCCTGCCATGATCCGCTCGCTGGTGCGCCCGGTGACGAACGTCGAGGCGATCTGGTCGAAGAGGTCGGCCAGCGCGATCAGCAGGAACGCCGCCGCTGCCCACCAGAGCACGTGCACCGCGTCGGCCTTGACGCCGTGGTCGACGCCGATGCGCACGAGGTAGGGCCCGGCCAGGCCGGCGAGGGCGTCGAGGACGACGAGGCCCAGCCCGAGGCCGAACCACCAGCGGAACTCCTTGACGAGCCGCCACATCGAGAACTCCGGGTCGGCCTTGGTCTCGTGGGCGAGGTCGGGGTCGAAGGCATCGCGGACCGGCGGGAGGGCCTCGACCCGCGCGAGCAGCTCCGGCGTCGGTGCGAGGTTGAGCCGCCAGCTCCCACCGGCACCGCCCAGGCCGGCACCGAGGTTGGGACGTGCCGCCGCCCGCTCGGTGGCGCGCTCGGTCGCGGTGCGGACCGCTTCGGCCCGATCTCCGGTGCCCCGCTGCCACGCGGCCGGGGTGACGTCGACCTGGCTGAGCGTCTCGATCGAGTCGCCGACGGATCCGGCCGCCTCGTCGTCGAGCCCGGTGAGAAGCTCGCGGTAGGCGCGGTTGCGGGCCATCAGCTCCTGGTGGGTGCCCTCGTCGGCCACGCGTCCGTGCTCGAGCAGGACGACGCGGTCGGCCAGGCTCAGCGTGGACACCCGGTGGGCGACGATCAGCGCCGTCCGGTCGGCCAGCACCTCGCGGAGCCGGGCGAAGATCCGCGCCTCGGTGGAGGCGTCGACGGCGCTGGTGGCGTCGTCGAGGATGAGGATCCGCGGGTCGGAGAGGATGGCCCGGGCCAGGGCCACCCGCTGTCGCTGACCTCCGCTGAGGCTGAGACCCCGCTCGCCCACGCGGGTGTCGTAGCCGTCGGCGAGCTCGAGGATGAAGTCGTGGGCTCCGGCCGCGCCAGCTGCCTCCTCCACCTCCTCGCGGGTCGCGTCGGGGTGGCCGTAGGCGATGTTGGCGGCGATCGTGTCGGAGAACAGGAAGCTCTCCTCGAACGCCGCGCCCACCTGGCGACGCAGGGAGTGGAGGGTGACGTCGCGGACGTCGTGTCCGTCGACCAGCACCTCACCCTCGTCGACGTCCAGCAGTCGGTGGACCAGCCGGGTGACCGTCGACTTGCCGCTGCCACTGCCACCGACGATCGCCACGCGCTCGCCCGCCCGCACGTGGAGGTCGAGCCCGTCGAGGATCGGCTGCTCGGCGTAGGCGAAGCGAACGCCGCGCAGCTCGATCTCGCCGCGTGCGTCGGGGAGGTCGACGGCTCCGGGCCGGTCGGCGATCTGGGGCTCGAGGTCGAGCAGCTGGAAGATGCGCTCGACACCGGCGCGCGCCTGCTGCCCCACGGTGAGCACTCCGGCCAGCTGGCGGGCGGGCGCGACGAACTGCCCGACGTACGTCGAGAAGGCCAGGAAGGTGCCGATCGTGATCTGGTCGTGGATGGCCATCCACCCGCCCAGGGCGAGCACGGCCACCTGGGCCAGCACCGGGATCGACTCCAGCAGCGGCTGGTAGCGAGCCTGGAGCCGGGTCGCGCGCATCCGGACGCCGTACAGGGTCTGCACGATGCCGACCATGCGCAGCAGCTCGCGCTCCTCCTGACCGAAGGCCTTGACGACGCGGACGCCGTTCACGTCTTCGTCGACGACCTCGGCCACCTCGCCCTCGCGCTGCTGGCCGTCCCACGTCGCGGGGAAGACCTTCACCCGCATCCGGTAGGAGACGACGAAGAGCAGCGGCGCGATCACGAGGCCGACCAGGGCGAGCAGCGGCGAGAGGAAGAACATGATGACCAGCGAGACGACCATCATCAGCAGGTTGCCCGTGACCAGCGGCAGGAAGTTCAGCAGCCCCTGCACCAGCGCGGTGTCGCTGTTGGCGCGGGCGACGATCTGACCGGTGCTCATGTGGCTGAGGCTCTGCTCGTCGAGGGTCAGCAGGTGGTCGTGCAGGCGGTTGCGGAGGTCGTACTGCACGGAGATGCCGACCAGACCACCGCGGTAGCGGCGCAGGTAGGCGAACCAGAACACCAGCACGGCGATCACGACGAGCAGGACCAGCCACGGCCACAGCGGGGCGCCGTCGTGGCCGATCACGTCGTCGACGATCTTGCGCGCGACGAGGGGTACGACGGCCTGGCCCAGGCTGCCGAGGACGGCGGCGGCGAAGGAGATCAGGACGTTGCTCTTGTGGAGCCAGACCTGTCGCGCCAGCCTGCGGATCCACCCGGGCCGTTCGTCGTTCGCGGCGGGTGCTTCCTGGCTGGCTGACATGCTCCTGCGGAGTCCCTCTCGACGTCTGGTGGCCCCACGAGGGCCGTCGAGAGTCTAGTGGTGGGCCGGTAAGACCCAGAGCGGGCCGTGCTCCCGACGTGCGTGGGCCTCGGGACGGGACCGCGACAAAGTCTGGGGCTGGCTCTGGAGCCGACTCCTTGGCGTTGTCGGCGGGCAGCAGTAGGAAGGTCCCATGAGTCTCGGATCCTGCAGCTTCGTCCCGCCGTTCCTCCTCGAGCGCATCGCCGCGTCGTCCCACGAGGCGGCCGAGACCTGCCGGCTGACGCTGGCGCGTGACCAGGAGCTTCGGCGGGGTCGCTCGACCGCGGCTGTTCCGACAGGCGTCGTGCCCGAAGGTGCGGCGGCGGCCGGTCAGGTGGCCTGGGTCGTCCACACGGCGAAGAACGGCTCGACCTTGCCCGGCGCGGTCGTGCGCTCGGCGGGGGGCGCGGCGTCCGGAGACACCAGCGTCGACCAGGCGGCCGACGGCGTGAGCGCCACCCTGGCGATGTACGACGAGGTCTTCGCCCGCTCGTCGTACGACGGGAAGGGCGCGCAGGTCGTGCTCACCGTCCACTACGAGAAGGACTACGACAACGCCTTCTGGAACGGCGAGCAGCTGGTCTTCGGAGACGGCGACGGCAAGATCTTCGGCAGCTTCACCGAGCCGGTCGACGTGCTGGGTCACGAGTTCACCCACGCGGTCACCCAGTTCACCGCAGGGCTGACCTACCAGGGGCAGTCGGGAGCGCTCAACGAGTCGGTCTCCGACTGCTTCGGCATGTGCCTCAAGCAGCGCCTGCTCGGCCAGACCGCAGACCAGGCCGACTGGCTGATCGGCGCGGGCATCTTCCTGCCCGGCATCGACGCGCGGGCGCTGCGCGACATGGCCCACCCCGGCACGGCGTACGACGACCCGACCCTCGGCAAGGACCCTCAGGTGGGCGACATGGCCGACTACGTCGACACGACCGACGACAGCGGCGGCGTCCATACCAACTCCGGCATCCCCAACCGCGCCTTCTACCTCGCAGCCACCGCCGTCGGCGGCGACACCTGGGAGGGCGCCGGCCAGGTCTGGTACGCCGCGCTCACGGGAGGCGACGTCGGCGCGGACACCGACTTCGCCGGGTTCGCGGCCGCGACGATCTCGGCGGCCGGAGCGCACGCCGATGCCGTGCGTCAGGCCTGGCAGACCGTGGGCGTCGTCCCGAGCGGGTCAGCGCTCGCCCCGCCGAGCAGGACGCCGGGCACACCGGGCACGGCGCCGGCCGGCGGAGGAGTCGTCCGGGTGCGACGCACCGGCGGCATCGCCGGCCGTGCGGTCGAGGGGTCGGTCGACCTGGGTGGAGACGACGCCCGGGCGTCGTCGGTGCGCGCTCTGGTCGATCGCGTCGACCTGTCCGACCCGCCGTCGATCGAGTCCTTCCCCGACGCCTTCAGCTACACCTTCGAGGTCGGCGGACGCTCGGTGACCATCCCCCAGCACCACCTCAGCGGTGACCAGCGCGCGCTGGCCGACCTGCTTCTGCGCGACGACTCCTGAGTCCAGGCTCAGCCTCGGTCCGGTCCAGCCTCAGCCCGCGAGCGCCCGGTCGAGGGCGGCGTTCACGTGCAGTGACGTGCAGGGATAGACGGGCAGGTCGGCGTCCGCCTGCCTGATCAGCAGCTCGAGCTCGGTGCAGCCCAGCAGCACGCCGCCGACCCCGGCGTCCCACAGCTCCTCGAGGACGCCGAGCACGCGGCGGCGGGTGGCGTCGACGACCCGGCCGTGCACCAGCTCGTCGTAGATCGCGCTGTTGAGCAGCTCGTGGTGGCGTGGGTCCGGCATCACGGTCTCGACGCCTTGTCGGGCCAGCCGATCAGCGAAGAAGCCGTCGGACATCGCGACGGTGGTGCCGATGAAGCCCACCCGGGTGACGTCCTGAGACCGCACCTCCGCGGCGACGACGTCGCCGAGGTGCAGCAGCGGGATGCCGACCGCGGCCTCGACCTGGTCGGCCACCTTGTGGAACGTCGTGGTGCACAGCAGCAGGAAGTCCGCGCCGCCCCGCTCGACACCGCGGGCCGCCTCCGCCAGCAGCTCGCCGATCTGGGGCCAGCGCTCGGCGTCCTCCAAGGCGGTCAGCTCCGCGAAGTCGACGGTGCTCAGCACGAGCTCGGGCGACGACAGGCCACCCAGACGGTCACGCACCCCGAGGTTGAGGTCGCGGTAGTAGACCGCGGTGCTCTCCCAGCTCATCCCGCCGACCAGGCCGATCGTCTGCATGCACGGCAGTCTGACCGCCTTCGGCCCGGCGGCGACACCCCGGTCCCACGGGTCAGACGGGCCCGACGGGTCAGACGCCCAGCCCGTCCCCCACCCTCCCGATACTTCGCAGCGTTCCGCACCTGTTTTCCGGCGTGTCGAGGTGCCGTTTGCTGCGAACTATCGGTCAGGTCTCGCGGTGCCACCCTCCCGATACTTCGCAGCGTTCCGCACCTGTTTTCCGGCGTGTCGAGGTGCCGTTTGCTGCGAACTATCGGTCAGGT
>DATBBE010000162.1:0-25929 GCA_036271155.1 Nocardioides sp.
CACCACTGGCGACTCTCCTGGCACCAAGGCGGACCCACCAACCTCGACAACGGCCTCCCCCTCTGCGGACACCACCACCAAAAAGCCCACGACCCCACCTTCACCCTCCAACAAAGACCCCAAGGCGACTTCACCTTCCACAGACGCACGTGAGACACACGTCCCTAAGCCGGCGACACAGCCGATGACCGACCTCCACCCCACCCACGCGCGGGGCCGCGGGACGACTGGGGGTGACCTGCGGGGCGTCAAAGCTCGGCGTGGCGCCGGACAACCGCCGAAACCCAGCAGGGCTCACCCGGCGACACGGCGAGCCCAGCCCCACAGGTCGCCCCCAGACGGCACGCGACCCCACCGACGAAGCACGACGCCGAAGGCGTCAGCCACGGACCTTCCACAGGCGCACGTGAGGGGTGCGGCTAGGTTCGAGGGGTGTTCAAGCTGCTGCTCTTCCTGCACCTGCTCGTCGCGATCTTCGCCGTCGGCCCCTTGGTCGGGGCAGCGACCACCGCCTCCCGCGCGCTGCGCACACCCGATGCCGCGGCCGCGAGCTCAGCCGCGCGCACCATCCGGATCTACAGCTACGTCTCCGTGCTCGTGGTGATCCTGGGCATGGGCCTGATGTCGCAGAAGGCGCCCTGGGACAAGTCGCAGAATGTCGCGGAGTTCGGCGACACCTGGATCTGGCTCTCGGTGCTGCTCTGGGTCGCGGCGATGGCGCTGTCGCTCGGGGTCGTCGTCCCGTCCCTCACCAAGGCCGCCACGACGATCGGAAGCGGCTCCGCGGTGGACAGCCTCACCGGTCGGGTCGCGGCCGCAGGCGGCGCGATCGGGCTGATCTTCGCGGTGATCGTCGTGCTGATGGTCTACCAGCCCGGCGGCTGAGCAGCCGTCAGCGTGCGTGCCGCAGCACGTGCACGGCGTACGTGCTCCGATCGGTGAACGGGCGCAGGTCGTAGGACTCGAAACGTGACTCCACCTCGAGTCCGGCCGCGGCGACGTCGGCGACGAACTCCTCGGCCGGGTACTCGCGCGAGGCGCGGGCCGGGGCACCGCTCAAGGCGAAGCCGACCAGCATCCGACCGCCGGGCGCGAGGACTGCGGCCAGGTTGGTGAGCACCGTGCGCTCGGTCTCGGGAGCCAGCAGGATCATCACGTTGCCGACGCACACGATCAGGTCGTACGCCGTGGGGTGACCGGCGCCAGACAGGGTGGCGGGCGTGAGCTCGTCGAGCCTCGACTCGACGAGAGGAAGATCGGGGAAGGTCCGACGGGACTGGTCGAGGATCTCGGTGTCGAAGTCGACGCCGACGACGCGACGTCCGCGGGCGACCAGCGTCCCGCCTACCCGGCCCATCCCCGACCCGGCGTCGAGGATCCAGCCGTCGCGCGGGACGAGCACGTCAGCCAGGCGCGCCTCGCCCTCGATGTCCGCGCCCTCGTCGATGAGTCGCGCGAAGTGCGCGCCATACCCACCCTCGCCGGCCGCCCGCTCCTCGGCGCGGGCTCGTTCCCACCTGGTCTCGCGGGTCTCCGGCATGTCGCTCACCTTAGAGCGATGCTCCTGAGGGGCGATCGGTCAGCAGCGACGCCTTCGTCAGCCGCCTCAGCCAGGTGCGGACCTGGTCGTCGGTCCAGTCGCGCTCCTCGCGCAGCCGGCGGACCAGGAGCGGGTTCATCAGCACCCATGCCATGTCCGCACCCTCCCGCTCGCTCACGTCGGCGCGCAGACCACCGATCGCCGCGAGCCCGGCGACGAACATGGCAGCGCCGGTCCGCCGCTCGACATCGATCCGCTCCTGCAGAGCGGCGGCCTCGGGGTCCGCGTCGACGGCCCGGGCAAGAACCGCCGCCAGCTGTCCGACCCGGTCACCGACCCGCAGGATCTGGTCGACCCAGAGCTCGACCAGGGTCTCGGGATCGCGAACCTCTCGCATCCGGGCGATCTCCGGCCGGTCGGCCACGGCGATCGGCTGGTCGTCGCCCACGACGCCCCAGTCCCAGGCGGTCTTCAGCAGCTCGACCTTCGAGCCGACCGACGAGAAGACGGTCCGCCGGCTGACGCCGGCCTGCTCGGCGACCGCGTCGATGGTGGTGCCGGCGTACCCCCGCTCGACGAAGAGGGCATGCGCGGCCATGACCATGCGCCGTCGGGTCTGACGGGCGGCCTCCTCTCGCGCCGGCGAGTGGTAGCTGCGTGGACTGCTCACCGCGGCTCCTGGAAAGACGTTGACGGGACCAGACTATTCAATGCATCCTCAGTGCACTCAATATCTGACACACAGGGGACACCATCATGGACATCACCATCATCGGCGCCGGACCCGCGGGGCTCTTCCTGGGCAGCGCCCTGGCGCGGCGCGGGCATCGGGTGACCGCCGTCGACCGCGACCCCGGCCCCCTGCCGGACGGCAGCTGGCCGCGACGAGGCGTGATGCAGTTCCACCACGCCCACGCCTTCCGGCAGACCGTGGCGGAGGCACTCGCCCGGGAGCTGCCCCAGGCCCTCGACCTGTGGCATGAGGCCGGTGCGGAGCCGATCGAGGTCACGCCTCCTGACGGTGGAACGGTGCGACTCGGGCTCCGGTCCCGCCGCGAGACGTTCGAGCGCTCCCTGCGGACGGTGGCGACCGACACCCCCGGCTTCACGCTGCGCAGCGGTCACGTCGAGTCGGTCCTCGACGACGGGTGGAGGGCGAGGGGCGTGATCGTCGACGGTGCGCGGCTCGACGCCGACCTCGTCGTCGACGCGTCCGGGCGTGCGGGGCGCGCCACCCGCGACCTGGCGACCCGGGCCGGGATCGGGGGCCCGTGCGGCCAGGCCTACGTCGATCGCGTCTACCGTCTCCGACCCGGCGCCGATCCGGGCCCGATGACCAACCCGATCGTCTGGACCGCCGAGCTGGACGGGTACCTCGCTCTGGTCTTCCCCCACGAGGCGGGCTACTTCTCGACGTTGATCGTGCGCCGCTCCGACGATGTGGCGCTCCGGGGCCTGCGACACCAGGACGCGTTCGAGGCCGCAGCCCGGGCGCTCCCGGGACTGGACGCCTGGACACACCCAGACCGTGCGGAGCCGGTCACCGACGTGCTGGCCGGGGGCGCCCTGCTGAACGTCTTCCGCCGGCAGACCGACGAGGACGGCGCGCTCGTCCTGCCCGGGCTCTTCTTCGTCGGCGACAGCGTCGCGACCACGACGCCGGTGTTCGGACGCGGCGTGACCACGACGCTGTGGCAGTGCGAGGCGCTGCTGAGCCTGCTCGACCACGACTGCGACGACCTGGTCGGGGCCGGCCACGCCTTCGACGAGTGGAGCGTGGACACGATGCGACCGTGGGTGGAGGACCACATCCAGATGGATCTGGCTCACGTCGACCGGTGGAACGGGTCGGACATCGACCTCGCCTCACCACTTCCGTCGGACCTGATCCTGGCCGCGGCGGAGGTGCGGCCGGACATCATGGCGTCGGCCCAGGGCTACCTGTCGATGCACGCTCAGCCAGAGACGCTCCGGGCGGCCGAGCCCATCGCGCGCGAGGTGTACGCCGGCGGCTGGCGCCCGGCGTACGCCCCGGGGCCGACCCGTGACGAGCTCGCCGAGATCGTCGCTCAGGCGGTCGCGCAGCCACAGTCGGCCTGAGCGTGCAGAAGTTGAGTGTGCAGAGCCTGCAGGGCCGGGTCAGCG
Organism: Nocardioides sp.; assembly: GCA_036271155.1. Classification (GTDB taxonomy): domain Bacteria; phylum Actinomycetota; class Actinomycetes; order Propionibacteriales; family Nocardioidaceae; genus Nocardioides. The sequence goes on from DATBBE010000162.1 coordinate 3,686, forward strand.
GATCAGGATCGCCCCGGGGTTGAGAATGCCGTCGGGGTCGAGGGCGTCCTTGATCTTCCGGGTCAGCGTCATCACGTCCGGACCGAGCTGGTCGGGCAGGGCGACGGCCTTGGCCCGGCCGACGCCATGCTCGCCGGTGATGGTGCCGCCCAGGGCGATCGCGGCGGCCATCACCTCCGAGAAGGCCTGCCGAGCCCGACGCTCGGCATCGGCGTCCTCGGCGTCGTAGACGATCAGCGGGTGGGTGTTGCCGTCACCGGCATGAGCGACGGTCGGGATCTCGACGTCGTGGGCCTCGGAGATCGCGACGATCCGGCCCAACAGCTCGGGCAGGAGCGGGATCGGCACTCCGACGTCCTCCAGCAGCAGCGCGCCACGGACCTCGAGCGCGTGGAAGGAGATGCGCCGGGCCTGGACGAACAGCTCTCCCTCGTCGGCGTCGTCGGTGACGAAGCACTCCCCTGCGCCGGCCGCCTCGCAGGCCACCTGCATGGCCTCGATCTCCCCCGAACGCACCTCGCCGGGCGCGTCCGACTGGCCGATCAGCAGCGCGCCCGCCGTGCGGTCCAGTCCCATCGGGCGGAAGTCCTCGACCGCGTTCACGGTCGCCTGGTCCATCAGCTCGAGTAGGCACGGCCGCATCGTGGTGCGGATCGCGACGACGGCCTCGGCGGCCGCCTGGACCGTCGCGAACGTCGCGACCATCGTCGAGCGCGCGCCCTGGGCCGGCACCAGACGCAGGATCGCCCGGGTCACGATCCCCAGGGTCCCCTCACTGCCGACGAAGAGCTTGGTGAGAGAGAGCCCGGCGACGTCCTTGATCCGCTTCCCGCCGAGGGTGACGAGGGTCCCGTCGGCCAGCACGACGTCGAGCCCGAGGACGTAGTCGGTGGTGACGCCGTACTTCACGCAGCACAGGCCGCCGGCGTTGGTCGCGACGTTGCCACCGATCGAGCAGATCTCGAACGACGACGGGTCCGGCGGGTACCACAGCCCCTCCTGTGCGGCGGCCGCCTTCACCTCTCGGTTGAAGGCCCCGGGCTCGACCACGGCCACCTGGCACAGCGGGTCGATCTCGACCGCCCGCATGCGCTCCAGGCTGAGCACGATGCCACCGTCCACCGCACTGGAGCCGCCCGACAAGCCGCTCCCGGCTCCCCGCGGCACCACCGGAACGCGATGCGCGGCGGCCCATCGGACCGCGACCTGCACCTGCTCGGCGCTCTCGGCGCGCACGACGGCGACCGGGGTGCCCGCGGACGGGTCGCGCGACCAGTCGTGGCGATACTTCTCGACGGCGTCGGGGTCGGTCACCACGACGCCCTCCGGGAGGCTCTCCCTCAGCTCGACGACCCGGTCCATGCCGCCACTCAACCACCCCGGCCCTGCTCGGACGACCCGACCCCGGCGGCACGACCGAGCAGGTGTGGCCGGCGACGTGGACGGCGCGCCCGTGACTCGTGGAATAGTCCGACGGCATGGACCAGCCCGGCCCCGCGCCGCCGATGCCGATGCCGATGCCCGGCGTCGGACGGCTCGACGACGATGTGGCCCAGGTCAAGGCCCGCTACCAGGCCTTGGTGGAGCAGATCCCCGCCGTGCTGTACATCAACCTCACCGACGAGGACGACACGACGGTGTACGTGAGTCCCCAGACCGAGGAGATTCTCGGCATCCCGCCGGCCGCCTGGCTGGACGGGACCTGGGGACGTCACGTGCACCCCGACGATGACGAGCGGGTCGACCAGCGATACCAGGAGTTCGTCCGTCACGAACAGGAGGGAGTCGACGAGTACCGCTTCATCCGACCCGACGGCCGGGAGATCTGGATCCACGACCGCGTCGCCATCATCCGCGACGAGACCGGGGCCGCGGTGCTGGTCCAGGGAGTGATGTTCGACGTCACCGAACAGCACCAGGCTCAAGCCCTGGCGGAGCAACAGGCACAGGTCATGCAACGCCTGGACACCATCAGCCTGACGTTCACCGAGATCCTGGTCAGTGGTGCCGACCCCGAGCAGGTGCTCGCCTCGCTGGCCGACGTCGTCTCGAACCCCGTGGTCCTGGAGGACGCGGCCCACCAGGTGCTGGCCTATGCCCAGCGCTCGGAGAACCTCGTGGCGCTGCTGGCGGCCTGGGCGGAGCACTCCCGGCTCGCCCATGCCTCGGCCGACGACGTCCGCGGGGTCAGCCGCTCTGGTGACAACACCCCCACCTGCGCCTGGACCACGGTCCGGCTCCATGGGGAGGAGTGGGGCAGGTTGCACGTGCTCGAGCTGGAGACCCCCGTCGACGACGTGGACCGGATCGCCCTGGACCGCGCCGCCGCCGCCATCGGCATCGCTCTGCTCACCGAGCGCGAGGCGAGTCGGCTGGCCGACAAGGCACGGGCCAGGCTGATCTCCGACATCTGGCGCGGGCACTGGCGCTCGGCCTCCGAGATCGTCGCCCGAGCACGCACCTTGGGCGCCGAGCTGGCCGATCGCCGGCTGGCCGCCGTGGTGCTGGAGGTCAACGAGTCGAACCGGGCCGACGGACGGGTCGCGGACGAGCGTCGAGAGCTGAGGGAGGCCATGCTCGAGTCGCTTCCGACAGCTCTCCAGCACACCGGGCTCGACGGGCTGTCGGCCCTCGTCGGCGACCGGCTCGTCGGCATCCTCGCGCTCCCGGGCGACGCGGACTGGCGGCCCGTCATCGACGACCTCGCCGCGCGCACTCTCGCCTACCTGGAGCAGCATGCCCCGGGGGTTCCGGTGGTGCTGGGCGTGAGCACACCGGCCGACTCCGACACCATCCGCACGGCGCTGGTCGAGGCGAGCGAGGCGGCGAGCTACGGCCTGCGGGTCGGCCGTGACTCGACGGTCCACCACTTCGACGACCTGGGGCTCCTCCAGCTCCTGGTGCAGCTCAGCGACGGGCCGGAGCTGTCGCGCTTCGTCGAAGGCGAGCTCGGACCCGTGCTCGACCATGACGCCGAAGGCCGGCCCTCGCTGCTCGAGACGCTCAAGGCGTTCCTCGCCAGCGGTGGGCAGAAGTCGCGCGCGGCCCGGAGCCTGCACGTCGAACGCCGTACTCTCTACTACCGGCTCGAACGGATCGCCACCCTGCTGGGACGCGACCTCGACGACCAGGCGACCAGGCTTCGGCTGGATGTCGCGCTGCAGGGCCTGGACCTCCTGCGGCAGCGCGCGGCCCACCGCAGCGAGTCGCGCTGGTGAGTCCCGGCTCAGGTCGGCTCGACGAGGACGCAGGCGGCGCGATGCCCGGCCCCGTCCGGCACGGCGCGCAGCTCGATGTCCACGGTCCGGCAGCGGTCCTCGGCGACCGGGCACCGGGGATGGAACCGGCAGCCGGTGGGCAGGTCCGCCGGGTCGGGGGGTTCGCCCGACAGGATCTGGGCGTCGGTCCGGGACCTGGGATCGCGTTGCGGGACGACGGAGAGCAGGGCCCGGGTGTAGGGATGCTGCGGCGCCCGGATGACGTCCTGGGTCGGGCCCTCCTCGACGATCCGTCCGAGGTACATCACCGCGATCCGGTCGGCGTAGTGAGCGGCGGTGGACAGGTCGTGGGTGATCATGACGATGCCCAGGCCCGCCTCTCGCCGGAGTCGGTCGAGCAGCTGCAGAATGCCCGCCCGCACCGACACGTCGAGCATCGACACCGGCTCGTCGGCTACGAGCAGGGCGGGCTCGAGGACCAGGCTGGCCGCGATGGCGACGCGCTGACGTTGCCCTCCGGAGAGCTCGTGGGGGAAGCGGTCGACGAAGATCTCCGGCGGAGTGAGCTCGACCCGCTCCAGGGCCTCGGTCACCAAGCGGCGTCGCTCGGCCCGTGAGCCGCCGACCCGGTGTACGCGCAGGGGCTCCTCGATCGCCTGACCCACGCGGAACCGCGGATCCAGCGACTCGTAGGGATCCTGGTAGATCATCTGCATCGTCCTGCGCAGGGGACGGAGGGCGCGAGCAGACAGGTCGCGGAGCTCGGTGCCGTCCAGGCGGATGCTCCCGCTCTCGGGCTCGACCATGCGCATGATGGTCTGGGCCGTGGTCGTCTTGCCACAGCCCGACTCGCCGACCAGCGCCAGCATCTCGCCGGCACGCACCGACAGGGAGACGCCGTCCACGGCTCGCACTACGGCGCGCCGACCGCGCAGTGCTCCTCCGCCACGGCTCCGGTAGTGGGTGGCGAGGTCCTGTACGTCGAGCAAGGGGCGGTCGCGTGGCTCGACCTGTGGCGCGGGGCTGTTGCTCATACCGCCGCCTCCTGCTGCCCCGCGCCCGCGGGATCGTTGAGGTGGCACGCCGCACGGCGCCCGTCGCCGAGGTCGAGGAGGGCCGGCGCCTCCGTGGTGCACCGAGCGAACGCCCGGTCGCATCGCTCGCGGAACACACAGCCGACCGGTTCGCGGTCCAGCCGCGGCGGCGCTCCGGGGATCGAGACGACCTCGTCGCGCCCGTAGAGGTCGGGGGTCGCGGCGAACAGAAGCCGGGTGTAGGGATGGCGAGGAGAGTGGAAGAGCTCGTCGGTCGTCGCATCCTCGGCGATCTCCCCGGCGTACATCACCACCGCGCGGTCGCAGACCTGGGCGACCACCGGCAGGTCGTGCGTGACCAGGATCAGGGTCAGCCCCAGGTCGTCGGCGAGACCGGTCAGCAGCTGGAGGATCTGCGCCTGCACCATGACGTCGAGGGCCGTGGTCGGCTCGTCGGCCAGCAGCACCTTGGGGCGACATGCCAGGGCCATGGCCAGCGCCGCTCGCTGCCGCATCCCCCCGGAGAGCTCATGGGGGTAGCGGGAGCCGGCCGCCCCCGGGATCCCGACCATCTCCAGGAGCTCCCGGGCACGGCTCTTCGCAGCGGCTCCGCGGTCCGTGCCGTGGAGCACCATCGGCTCGATGATCTGGGACTCGACGGTCTGCACGGGGTTCAGCGCGTTCATGGCCCCCTGGAAGACCATCGCGATGTCCTTCCAGCGGCGCGGGAGCACGGACCGCTCCCCTTGTGAGACCAGGTCCACGCCGTCGAAGCGGACCGTGCCCGCCACCGTCGCGGAAGGGGGCAGCAGGCCGAGAAGGGCCAGGATCGTGGTGGTCTTGCCGCAGCCCGACTCCCCCACCAGCCCGATCCGGTCACCCGCGTCGGCGTCGAAGCTCAGCCCTCTGACCGCATGCTGTCGACCACCGGCCGGCAGGTCGAACCAGACGTTCAGGTCGCGCACCTCGAGCAGGCTCATGGCTGCTCCACCTCCCGTGTCGACTGCGTGTCCGGTGTCGACTGCGTGTCCGGTGTCGACTGCGTGTCCTGGTTCCGCAGCCTGATCACCCGGAAGCTGCGGGGCGACAGGTAGGACACCTTGAGCCGTGGGTTCAGGGCGTCCTCGATGGCCTGTCCCAGCCAGAAGCACCCCATGATCACCAGGGCCACGCACAGGCCCGCGGGGATCACCGCCCACCAGGCGCCGGAGGAGATGGCCGTGCGAAGGAAGGCGAACTCGATGATCGTCCCCCACGTGACCGAGTTGGGCGCACCGAGGCCGAGGAACGCCAGAGCGGTCTCGTCGAAGATCGCCACGGCGATGGTCAGCACGGTGTTCGCGATCAGCAGCGGCGCGATCTGCGGCAGCACGTGCCGGGCAATGATGCGCAGGTCGCTGGCCCCCAGGGAGCGGACCCTATGGACGAACGCCCGCTCCCGCACGCTCTTGGTCTGGGCCCGGATGACCCGCGCGGTGGTGGTCCACAGCAGCAGCGCGATGACCAGGATCAGATGGGTCAGGCTCGGCCCCCACACCGCTGCCACGACGATCGCCAACGGCAGGTCGGGGATCACCAGGAAGTAGTCCGTGATGCGCATCAGCACCGTGTCGAGCCAGCCACCGTAGTAGCCACTGACGATCCCGATCCCGCCACCGACCACCATCGCGACCAGCGACGCGGCGAACCCGACGATCAACGAGATGCGGCCGCCCTGGATGAGCAGCGACACCATGTCGATCCCGCCGTCGTCGAGGCCGAGCGGATGGTGCAGGGACGGGGAGGCGTAGACGGGACCGACCTGCTGGTGGATGTCGTACGGCTCGATCCAGGGCGCCACCAACGCCAGCAGCACGAAGATCCCGAGCACGACCAGGCCCGCCTTGGCCTGACCACTCTCGGCCAAGACCCGCCAGAGCCAGTGCTGGCGAGCGCGTGAGAAGGACGACGGCGCGCTCACTCGGTGATCCTCGGGTCGAGTCGCGCATAGAGCAGGTCGGCGACGAAGTTGAAGAAGACCACCGAGACCGTCAGCACGAGGAAGGCTCCTTGCAGCATCGGGTAGTCGCGCTTCGTCACCGCTTCGTACACCGCGCTGCCGATGCCGGGCCACGAGAACACGGTCTCGATCAGGATCGCCCCGGCCACGATGTACCCCAGCGAGAGGGCGATCAGGGTGATCGTCGGCAGCATCGCGTTGCGCAGGGCATGCCGCAAGATGACCTGGCGTTGCCGCAGACCCTTGGCCCGAGCCGTCAGGATGTAGTCCTCCCCGAGGGTCTCCAGCATCGCGGAGCGGACGATCAGGGTGTACTCGCCGTACAGCGTCAACCCCAGGGTCAGCGAGGGCAGCAGCATGTGGCGCAGCACGTCGAGCTCGTGCTGCCAGAAGCTCGGGTCGACCAGGAAGTCGTTGGTCATCCCGTGGCTGGGCAGCCAGTTCGAGAGGTAGATGAGCAGGACCAGTGCCAGCCACTGCGTGGGGAACGAGTAGAACGCGATCGCCAGGTTGGTGCTCACCCTGTCGAGCACCGTGCCACGTCGCCACGCCGAGACCACCCCGGTGACCGTGCCGATCAGGATCGCGAAGATCGTCCCGAGGCTCACCATCGGCAGCGTGTTGAGCAGCGCCTGACGCAGGTCCCCGGACACCGGCTGGCGGGTGGTGAACGAGACGCCGAGGTTGCCGTGGGCCAGCTCGCGCAGGTAGATCAGGTACTGCTCCCACATCGGCTTGTCGAGGCCGAACTCCCGGGCCAGGGCATGCTGCAGCCCCGGCGACGCGTGCGGAACGCGCGCCAGGTTGCGTACGGCGTCGCCGGGCAGCACGCGGAACAGGAAGAAGTTCAGCGTGATGGCGACGAAGACGGTCGCGATGGCGAACGCCAGGCGGCGCAGCACGAACCGGAGCCGTGGCACGACTCTTCTCCTCCCTTTCTGGCGCCGGTCAGGCGGGCCTGACGGACAACAGGCTCTGGGTCGAGAAGTTGTTGAAGAAGCCCTGCGGCGACTCGACGAAACCGGTCCACTTCGGCGACCAGGCATCGAGCCGCTTGTCGTAGGTCAGGATGATGTAGGGCTTGGCGGCGTAGATCATCTGCTGCATCTGGAAGACGACCGACTGCCGTTGGCTGGCGTTCGTGGTGCGGTCCTGCTGGAGGTCCAGCGCGTCGTACTGCTTGGTGCAGTACCCCGAGTCGTTCCAGTCGCCGTACTGCTTGCAGGTCATCGCGTCGAGGATGAAGCCCGGGTCGGCCGCCGGGAACCAGTCCCACATGGCGAGGTCGAACTGGTATCCGGACTTCTTGCCGCCGTAGATCGCCTGGAAGGCGGCGTCGTCGTCGAGCCTGGTCTGGGTGATCGCGATGCCGATCTGCCGGAATCCCCGCTGGATGATCTGGAAGGCACGGTCCCCCGCCCCCTCCTCGTCCTGCGGGAAGATCACGTTGTAGGACATCTGGTGGCCGTCGGCGACCCGGATGCCGTTGCCCCCGCGCTGGTAGCCGAGCGAGTCGAGGATCTGGTTGGCCTTGTCGATGTCGAAGGGCAGCGGCGAGATGTCGGGGTCGTGCCACTGGGTGCCACCCGTGGCGTTGCCGGCGGGCACCAGCGAGGCGCCCGGCGAGGCATATCCCAGCCAGGCGGTCTTGACGATGGCGTCGCGGTCCACGGCGTACTCCATCGCCTTGCGGACCTGGGGATCGAGCAGCTCCCGGTTCTTGGTCTTGTTCGGATCGGAGTTGATGATGAGGTCGCGCAGCGACAGTGCCGGGCCGACGTAGACGTGCTGACCGGCCTTCTGCAGGCTCGACACGCTCGTGGGCGGGATCTCGTTGATGGCGTCGAGCTGGCCGGTCTTCAGCGCGGTGATCATCGCGTCCTCGTCGTGGAAGAACTGCAGCCCGAACCCCGAGATGTGCGGGGCTGGGCCGTACCAGTGCGAGTTGCGGGCGAAGAGGGCGATCGAGTCCTTGGTGTACTTGGTCATCACGAACGGGCCACCACCGACCAGTGGCTTGCCGTTCTCGGGCACGTTCTCGAACGTCGTGAGCTGCTTGCCGTTCCCGGTGGCGTACTGGCCCCAGACCTGCCGCGGGAGGATGGGTGTCATGCCGACGTCGGAGTACGCGCTGGCGACGGGGCGGCGATAGGTGACCACGAGCGTGTCCTTGTCGGTGGCTCGCGCGCTCGTCATGTAGCGCACGCTGCCGGCCCAGGTCGCGGTGGGACCGTGCGCGTACTTCTTGATCATGGTCAGGGTCCAGGCCGCGTCGTCCGCGGTGAGCGGCGTCCCGTCCGACCAGGACGCGTCCGGCACGGTATGGAAGGTGACGGTCCGACCGTCGGTGGACGTCGACCACTTCCGGGCGAAGTTCCCGGCGTAGGGGAAGCCGGACTTCGTGGTGTCGTACTGCAGCAGCGTCGGGTAGATGTAGGTCCACACCGAGTAGTCGTCCTGGTTGTATCCCACGAACGGGTTGGGTGAGGAGATCCCTGAGGACGTGCCGATCCGGAGGACGCTCGACGAGTCGCCGTTCGAACCGCCGCACGACGCCAGTGCCGCCGCCACCATCACTGTCACGATCGCCACCGCCACACGTCGAAGCTGGCTCATGGGTGCTGCTCCCTTCTGCTGGTGGCCTCCCGGGTGACGAGTCGGACCAGCGTCCGGGTCGGTACGCCGCTCGCTCCCTCCGGGTGGGGTTCCTTCGCCTCGTCGAGGTACGCCGTCCCGCCGACGTCGAGATGCACCCACGGCACGCCGGCCACGAACTCCTCGAGGAACAGGGCCGGGACGATGGCCCCGGCCCACTCGTCACGGGCCTCGTTGCGCAGGTCGGCGATCGGCGAGTCGAGGTGGGAGCGGTAGTTGCGCCACAGCGGCAGCTCCCAGATCGGCTCTCCCACCTCGGACCCGCAGGCGATGACGTCACGGATCAGGGCGGGGTCGTTGCCGAGAGCGCCGGTGATCTCCTCGCCCAGGGCACTGACCACCGAGTAGGTCAGGGTGGCGACGTCGACGAGGGCCGTGGGGCGGGACTCGGCAGCGTAGGAGAGCCCGTCGGCGAGCAGCAGCCGGCCCTCACAGTCGGTGTCGACGACCTCCGTGGTCAGTCCGTTGTGGTGCCGGATCACGTCGCCGGGCCGCATCGCCGAGCCCCCGGGCATGTTCTCCGACGAGGGCAGCACGGCCGTGACGGCAACGTCCGGGGGTCCGAGCTCCGCCACGGCCCTGATCGCGGCCAGGATGCTCGCTGCTCCCGCCATGTCGGCCTTCATCCCGATCATCTCGGGTGGGTCCTTCAGGCTCAGCCCGCCGGAGTCGAACGTCACTCCCTTGCCGACCAGGGCGATGTGACGCTCGGGCATGTCCCCAGGCGGCCGGTAGCGCAGCTCGATCATCCTCGAGGGCCGGTCCGAGCCCAGACCTACGCCGAGGATCCCGCCGAACCCGCCGTCGCGCAGCTCCTCCTCCTCCCACACGCGGACGGCCAGGCCGAAGCGGGCGGCCAGGCGCGTCGCCTCCTCGGCCAGGACGTCGGGCGGAAGCTGTCCGGCCGGGATGTTGACCAGGTCGCGACCCCAGGCGACCGCTCGCTCGATGATCGCCGCGCGTTCGGTGACAGTCGTCAGGTCCTGGTGCGGCCAGGCTGGATCGCCGAGGATCTCGATCCGTTGCCGGCCGCCTCCGACCCTGCCGACCGACCTGGTGGCGTAGCCCGCGAACCGGTAGCCGCCGTCCGCGAAACCTTCGATCGTCGCGCGTACGGCGGTCACGGGGTCGCTCCCCGCGGTGACCGCGAGCGTCGTCGCGACGGACCCGAAGGTCTGGCTGCGTCGTCCCGCACGAACGGCCGCCTCACGCACCGTCGCGGTACTCACCCGATCCCGGTCACCGAGTCCCACGACGAGAACGCTCCGTGCGCCGATCGAGCCGTCGGCCGGTGCCGGGAAGAGAAGATCCTCCCCGCCGGCGCCGGTGAGTCCAGCGCGGCCGCACGCGTCGGCAAGCCCGAGTCCCACGTCAGGAGTTGATTGGGAGGAGAGGAAGGCGGGGACGACGAGCAGGTCCACCGCCGCGTCACGGCCGTCGCCCGTGGAGTAGCCGAAGCTCATGCGGAGGTCGTCGTCGACGGGCGCGCTCAGCTGTGCCCAGACGCCACGCCCGTTCTGCACTCCGCCCACGCGGTCCCCCTTCGCCAGGGTCATCATGGTGGGCACTGCAGCGCGGCGGAAGCGCCATCTTGTGCAGCCGCGCGCTCGAAGGTGACACAGGTTGTGTCAGGCGCAGCCACGAACGCTGCGTACGGAGGCCTGGCGATAGTGTGCTCGGCGGAGTCTCGACCACCCAGGAGTGCGCCTTGCCCGACGTCCAACCCCTGCAGCCCCTTCGCAAGGTTCTGATCGCCAACCGCGGCGAGATCGCGGTGCGGGTGATCCGAGCCTGCAAGGACGCCGGCATCGGAAGCGTCGCGGTGTACGCCGAGCCGGACCGCGACGCGCTCTTCGTGCGGCTGGCCGACCAGGCCCACAGTCTCGGTGGCTCGACCCCCGCGGACTCCTACCTCGACATCGCCAAGATCATCGCCGTCGCCGAGAGGTCCGGCGCCGACTCGGTGCACCCGGGCTACGGCTTCCTCGCCGAGAACGCCGGCTTCGCGCAGGCCGTCCTCGACGCCGGGCTGGTCTGGATCGGCCCGCCACCGGCGGCGATCGAGGCCCTGGGCGACAAGGCGAAGGCCAAGCAGATCGCCCAGAAGGCGGACGCTCCCCTGGCGCCCGGCACCAAGAACCCGGTCGCTGACGCCGACGAGGTGGTCGAGTTCGCCAAGGCCAACGGCCTCCCGGTCGCCATCAAGGCCGTCTTCGGTGGGGGTGGTCGCGGCCTCAAGGTCGCCCGCACCCTGGAGGAGATCCCCGAGCAGTACGAGTCGGCCGTCCGAGAGGCGGTCTCGGCGTTCGGGCGCGGCGAGTGCCTGGTCGAGAAGTTCCTCGACCAGCCACGCCACGTCGAGACGCAGTGCCTGGCCGACCAGCACGGCAACGTCGTGGTGGTCTCGACCCGCGACTGCTCCCTCCAGCGGCGTCATCAGAAGCTGGTCGAGGAGGCGCCCGCGCCGTTCCTGACCGACGACCAGGTGGCCCGGCTGTACGAGGCCTCGAAGGCGATCCTGCGCGAGGCGAGCTACGTCGGTGCCGGCACCTGCGAGTTCCTGGTCGCCAAGGACGGCACCATCTCCTTCCTCGAGGTGAACACCCGGCTGCAGGTCGAGCACTGCGTGTCAGAGGAGGTCACCGGCATCGACCTCGTGCGCGAGATGTTCCGGATCGCGGCCGGCGAGGAGCTCGGCTACGACGACCCGGAGGTGCGCGGCCACTCCATCGAGTTCCGGATCAACGCCGAGGACGGCGGCCGCAACTTCATGCCCGCTCCGGGCACCCTCTCCGCGTGGAGCCCGCCTCAGGGTCCCGGCGTTCGGCTGGACGGCGGCTACGAGAACGGCGAGACCGTCCCCGGGGCCTTCGACTCGCTCATCGCCAAGCTGGTGATCACCGGCCGCGACCGTACCCAGGCGCTGGAGCGCTCGCGCCGCGCTCTCGCCGAGTTCGTGGTCGACGGCATGCCCACGGTCATCCCGTTCCACCGCGCGGTGGTCGACGACCCGGCGTACGTCGGTGCCTCGAACCCCTCCGGAAAGGGGTCCTTCGACGTCTACACCACCTGGATCGAGACGGACTTCGACAACCGGATCGAGCCCTATGCCGGCGACCAGGCGGACGGCGACTCCGACCCGGCATCGGGCGGCGAGCGGCAGACCGTCGTCGTCGAGGTCGGCGGCCGGCGCCTGGAGGTGAGCCTCCCCGGTGGCCTGGGGTCTGTGTCGAGCGCGGCGGGAGGCACCGCCAAGAGGCCGAGGCGGTCCGCAGGCAAGAAGGCCGGAGCGGCAGCCGGCGGAGACGCCGTCACCAGCCCGATGCAGGGCACGATCGTCAAGGTCAGCGTCGAGGAGGGGCAGCAGGTCGCCGAGGGCGAGGTCATCGTCGTGCTCGAGGCGATGAAGATGGAGCAGCCGCTCAAGGCGCACAAGGCCGGCACCGTCACCGGGCTCCAGGCCGAGGTCGGCGCGACGGTCACCAACGGAGCCGTCATCTGCGAGCTCAAGGACTGATGTCCCCACCCATGTCCGAGTCGGCCGGCGCCAGCCTCCGCGCGCCCTTGCATCGTGTCAGCCCGAAGGCGCGCTGGATGTGGACGTGCAGCGACCTGCTGCGCTGCGTGCCGCCGATGGGGGTGATCCTGCTGGTCACGGGTCCCTGGCACTGGTTCAGCCTGCCGCTGTGGTGCCTGCTGGGCATCGGGGCGCTCTTCGTGGCCTACGGCCTGCTGGTCCCCCAGTGGCGCTACCTGGTCCACCGCTGGGAGGTCACCGAGACCGCCGTCTACACCCAGACCGGCTGGTGGGCGCGAGAGCGCCGGATCGCGCCGATGTCGCGGGTGCAGACCGTCGACCACCGCGAGGGCGCGATCGCGCGGATGTTCGGCCTGGCGACGGTGCGCGTCACCACCGCGTCGTCCGCCGGCGCGTTGACCATCGAGGGTCTCGAGCAGCACCGCGCGCTCGACATCGTCGAAGAGCTCACCCGGATGGCCGACTCCGTCCCCGGCGACGCCACCTGACGACCCCGACGACCCCGACGACCCTGACGACATGGACCCCTTCGACGTAGTGCTGGGCTGGCAGCGGCTCGACCCGCGGATGCTGCTGGTCCACCCCGTGCGTGACATCGGCCGCTTCCTACCGGCGCTGATCGGCGTCCTGCTCTTCGGCCACGCCACCGAGTGGGGTGGCTGGTGGGGAGTCGTCGCCGTCGGCGTGCCGATCGCGCTCGGGCTGGCCCGCTACCTCACGACCAGCTACCGGATCACCGGAGGTCGCGTCGAGGTCCGCCACGGCCTGCTGAACAAGCGTGTGGTCTCGGCGTCCCTGGACCGCGTGCGCACCGTCGACATCACCGCCTCACCGATTCACCGCGTGCTCGGCCTGGTGACGCTGCGGATCGGCACCGGCCAGAGCGGAGGCAAGTCCGAGGAGCGCCTGGCGCTGGACGGTGTGGCTCGGCCCGCCGCGGCCGCCCTGCGCGAGAGCCTCCTCCACACGACGTCCACGGGTGAGGAGGACGGTCCCGCTGGAGACAGCGGCCGTCGGGTGGTGCTGTCGCTCGACCTGGGCTGGGTCCGGTTCGCCCCGCTCACCTCCTCCGGGATCGTGATCGCCGGCGCCGCCCTCGGGCTGGTCGTCCAGAGCCTCCACACCCTCGAGTTCGCACCCTCGATCGACCTCGACCGGGTGGAGCGTCTGGGCCTGGCCCTGCTGGTGATCCTCGGACTGGTCGGCTTCCTGGTGACGATCTGCGTGCTGGCGGTGGTGGGCTACCTCCTCACCAACTTCGGCTTCGTGCTGTCCCACACCGGCGTCGACGGTTCGTGGCACCTGCGTCGTGGCCTGTTCACCACCCGCGAGACCACCCTCGACGACGCGCGGCTCAGTGGCGTGAGCATCGGCGAGCCGCTCGGGCTCCGCCTCGCCGGTGGGGCCCGGCTGTCGGCGATCGTCACCGGTCTCGACCGCAAGCAGAAGGGCAGCTCGGTGCTGGTGCCGCCGGCTCCCCGCGCCGAGGTCGACCGGGTGGCCCAGGAGGTCCTGCGACTCACCGCTCCGGTCACCAGCGAGCTCGTGACTCACGGGCGCCTGGCCCACCGACGCCGCTGGACGCGCTCGATGGTGCCGGCCGGCGTGCTCGCCCTCGCCTCACTCGTGGCGGCGTACGCCGTCTCGTGGACCTTCCTGCTCCTCGCGGTCGCCGTGCTGGCCGGGGCCGCGTTCCTGGCCCACGACCGCTGGAGCGGCCTCGGTCACGCTCTGGTCGACGACCACCTGGTCGCCCGCTCCGGCAGCCTCGACCGGCGCCGCGAGGCACTGCACACGCCGTCCGTGATCGGCTGGAACCTGCGTGCGACCTGGTTCCAGCGTCGCGTCGGGCTCACCGACCTCGTGGCCACCACTGCCGGCGGTCGCCAGCACGTCCGCGTCCTCGACCTGGACGAGACCTCCGCGACCGCGCTCGCGCTCAGCGGCACGCCGGGACTCCTTGACCAGTTCCTCGCCTGAGGGGGTCGGTGTGGCCCGCACATGGACAAGAGCCGGTGGTCCGCGACTCCTAGGAACGTGCCCTCGCCCTCGAGGAGGTGCCACATCTCACGGTCGACGTCCGTGCGGTCACGTTCATGGACTCCACCGGCTTGAGCACGCTCGTCCCGGCCCTGCGAGAGGTGGAGGCAAGCAGCGGCACGGTCTCCGTGAACGGCGCGAACGATCGCATCATCAAGCTGTTCCGCATCGGACGTCTGGACGCCGTGATCTCGATGCGACCCGAGGACCGGCAGCAGGAGACCTGAGGTCTGCAAGGAGTTCTTCCTCGCACCACTGCGTCACCACCACTCCCACCGGTCACATCCGCGACGACCACAGCCTCCACCCACGCCGTGCGGAGCCCTGACCGCACATCGCCCGTAGTCAGGGATGACCAGGGGGCCGTGGGGGGTGGTCTAGGCCATCTGTCACTCCATCGACAACCGATCGGTCAGACCTCCCTCGTTCTCGACACGGGGGCCTCGACCTCGACCTAACCTCGCCGACATGAGTCAGCTCGGGACCCCGTTCTCGCCACCGCCGCCGTACGCGCCGCCGCCGGTCCCGCCGCCGTCGCGTCCGACCTCGGCCGACATCCCCGGCTGGATGGTCCTGTTCGCCGCGTTCCTGGCCTTCGGGCTCGCCGGCCTGCTCGCGTTCGTCGTCGTCCACGGCCGCGACGACGGCACCGCCGCCCCGGCGCCCCGGCACGTGATCCACCACTACCCCGAGCACTGGAACCACCGGATCGCGCCGCTGGCACGGATCGCGGCGAAGGATCGCGGGCTTGCCTTCGAGCACCCCGTGGGGGTCCGCTTCCTGAAGCCGGCGGCGTTCCGCAAGACCTTGACCAAGTCCGACGGGAAGACGACCCCGCGCGACCGCCGACAGATCGAGCGAGCCGAGGGCGAGCTGCGAGCTCTCGGACTGCTCAGCGGCCATGTCGACCTCCTGCAGGCGGCCAAGTCCGCCAACGGTGCCGAGGTGCTGGCCTACTACTCGTTCCGGACCAAGAGCATCACCGTGCGCGGCCGCACGCTGACGCCTTCGATCAAGGCGACCCTGGTGCACGAGCTGACGCACGTCCTCCAGGACCAGAACTTCCGGATCGGTCACCGGCTGAAGGAGCTGCAGAAGGCCAAGGGTCCGGACACCGGCACCTACGACGTGCTCGACGCGATCGTCGAAGGCGACGCGGACCGGATCGAGCAGCAGTACCGCGCGTCGCTGACCCCGACCCAGCAGCAGGCTCTCGACGCCGCCCAGCGACGCGAGCAGGCCGGCGCCCAGTCCGGCCTGGCAAACGTCCCCCACATCGTGGTCGCCCTGATGTCGGCGCCGTACGAGCTGGGGCTGGCCATGACCCAGGCGGTCTCCGCCCAGGGCGGGAACGCGGCCGTCAACCACCTCCTGCGCACGCCGCCCACACACGACGTCACGCTCCTGGACCCGGTCCGCGCTCTCACTGGCGCGACCGGTGCAGCACACGTGGCCGCTCCCACACTGACCGGCAAGGAGAAGAAGCTCGAGTCCGGCGAGTTCGGCGCCGTCTCGCTCTACCTCACGCTCGCCAGCCGGCTCCCGGAGCAGGCATCACTCGCGGCGGCGGACGGCTGGGGTGGCGACTCCTACGTCGCCTACCACCAGGGCCAGACGACCTGCATGCGGGTGCACGTCACCGGCCGGACGTCCGAGGACACCAGCCGCATCTACTCCTCGCTCCGGGCGTGGTCCGCGGCCGGGCCGGACGGCTGGTCGGTGGCCATGGTGAACGGTGTGGTCCAGCTCCAGTCGTGCGACCCGGGGACGAAGGTCCGCTCCGGCACCGAGAGCTCGACCAAGGCCGTCACCTACGCCGCCGTCCGCAACCAGTACGTCGTGACCCTGAGCCGCGCTCACGTGCCGCCGGCCGCGGCTCAGTGCATCACCACGCACCTCTTCGACAGCTACCCGTTCTCGGAGCTCTCGGACCCGTCGTTCGGCACCAACGACCCGAGCGTCCAGGCCCAGGTGCGCGAGATCGCGATCGGCTGCCGCTGACCTCGCTCTCGCGCGGCTCTCGCGAGCTCAGCCCTTCCGGGCCTTGTCGCCGAGGATGCGCTGGGCGGCGAGCTTGCCGGGTCCGCCGGTCACGCAGCCGCCCGGGTGGGTGCCCGAGCCGCACTGGTAGTAACCCTCGATCGGGGTGTTGTAGCGCGCGTAGCCGGGCGCGGGCCGCATGAAGTACATCTGCGGTGCCAGGAACTCGCCGTGGAAGATGTTGCCCTCGGTCAGCCCGGCGACCCGCTCGATGTCGACCGGGGTGACCACCTCACGGTGCAGGACCAGGTCGCCGAAGCCGGGGAAGTGCGACTCGAGGACCGCCTGGACGGTGTCACCGAAGGTCTGCCGCTCGGTCTCCCAGTCGCCACCCTTGAGCTCGTACGGCGCGTACTGGATGAAGCAGCTCATGACGTGCTTGCCCGCGGGTGCCATGTCCGGGTCGACCACGGACTGGATGGCGCCGTCGATGTAGGGCTTGTGGGAGTACCAGCCGTACTTCGCGTCGTCGTAGGCACGCTCGAGGTACTCCATGGACGGGGCGATGTTGATGAAGCCGCCGTAGTGGTCGACGCGCCCTTTGAGCGCCGGGTAGACCGGCAGGTCGTCGAGTGCGAAGTTCACCTTCGCCGACGTGCCCTGGAACCGGTAGCGCGAGATCGCCTCGTTGAACTCGCTGGGAAGCTCGGCCGGGTCGACGATCTCGGTGAAGGTACGCCGTGGGTCGAGCGCGCTGACCACGATCGGCGCGGAGAACTCGGTGCCGTCACTCAGCGCCACGCCGGTGGCGCGACCGTCCCGGGTGATCACGTGGTCGACGTGCGAGTCGAGCCGGATGGTCGCGCCGAACCCCTGGGCCGCGCGCTGCATCACCTGGGTGAAGCCGCCGTTGCCACCCTTGTGGAAGCCCCAGACGCCGTGATGGCCGTCCTGCTCTCCCATCATGTGGTAGAGCAGCACGAGTCCCGAGCCCTGCGACATCGGGCCGACCTTGTTGCCGACGATCCCCGACGACGCGATCGAGGCCTTGATGATGTCGGACTCGAAGTAGTCGTCGAGCAGGTCGGCGGCGCTGCCCGTCAGGAACCGCACCAGGTCGTGCAGCGTCTTGCGGTCGGCGCCCTTGAGCTGCTTGAGCATCCACGCGACGTCGGCCGCGTCGGACGGGTCGTCGCTGAAGACGTCGGGCGGAGCCGCGTCGAAGAAGGGCTTGGCGAGCTGGATGATCTTCTGGGTGTCGTGGCTCCAGCGGTGGTAGGCGTCGACGTCCCGCTTGCTGTGGCGCGCGATCTCCTGGTCGTTGAACTGCTCGTCCTCGGTGTAGAGCAGGTAGTCGCCGTTCTCCATCGGTGAGAACGAGGTGGGCATCAGCAGGGGCAGGAAGCCGTGCTCGACGAGGTTGAGCTCCTGGATGATCTCGGGCCGGAGCAGGCTCAGCGCGTAGGAGAAGGTCGTGAACGAGAAGCCCGGGTGGAGCTCCTCGGTGATGGCGGCTCCGCCCACGAACGAGCGACGCTCGAGCACCAGCACGTTGAGCCCCGACTTGGCGAGGTAGCAGGCGTTGATGAGGCCGTTGTGCCCTCCGCCCACGACGATCGCGTCGTAGTCGTTGGCCTTCGAGCTCGGCGTCATCAGGACTCCATCCGGGACGTGATCGGGGCGAGCTCACGTGCGGTCGAGCTCGTCTTGCGGGCGGGGTTGAACAGGGGCAGCCGGTCGGTCGTCGCCGGCACGGAGAGGTACTCGTGGTCGACGGTCAGCTCGACATGGACCGTGGACCCCTTCGCGGCGTACTCCGGCAGCACCCTCGCGATCGCGATGTGGCGCTGGAGCATGGGCGAGTACATGAGGCTGGTGGCGTAGCCGACGCTGGTCTCACGGTTGGGGTCGTCGTACAGCATGGACTCCCACGGCACGGGGTTCTCGTCCTTGGGGACGATCAGCCCGCGATCGGTGTGCAGCCGGGCGTACTCCTGCCAGTCGATCCACAGACCCACCGTGGCCCAGCGCGAGGTGCCCTCCCGCAGCTCACGCTCGATCGAGCGGCGCCCGACGAACGGCCGGTCCGCGCCGAGCGCCGACCCCTCCTTGCCGAGCATCCAGCCGAAGCCGAGCTCCTTCGGGGTGAAGCGCTCGGCGTCGGTGAAGGCGTAGCGGGCCGAGGAGAACTCGACGTTGATCAGCGACAGCCCGGCCTCGATCCGCAGCATCATCAGGGCGTCCTCGCCGAACGGTCGCAGGCCGTTGCCCTCACCGG
Source organism: Nocardioides sp. (assembly GCA_036271155.1). Taxonomy (GTDB): domain Bacteria; phylum Actinomycetota; class Actinomycetes; order Propionibacteriales; family Nocardioidaceae; genus Nocardioides. The sequence continues at coordinate 22,428 of DATBBE010000162.1, forward strand.
CCTGGATGATCTGGTCGAGGACGACCAGTGCGTCGTCGGCCTCGACGATCACCTCGAAGCCGAGGTCACCGGTGTACCCGGTGCGCGAGACCGTCACCGGCGCGCCACCGATCTTGGCAGGGGTCAGACCGAAGAACGCGAGGTCCGTGACCTCGGGCGCGAGCGCCGCGAGGATCTCGCGGGAGCGCGGGCCCTGGACGGCGAGCATCCCGTAGTCGGGGCTGACGTCCTCGATCGAGACGCGCAGCCGGCCGACGAGCCCCTCGAGATAGCCGAGGTTCGGGTCGGCGGACGTCAGCAGCCAGTCGTCGTCGGAGTGCCGGAACAGCACGCCGTCCTCGAGCACGTAGCCGGCGTCATCGCACCACACGGTGTACATCGCCTGCCCGGGGCGGCACCGGCGTACGTCGCGGGTCATGACGCTCGCGAGGAACCGCTCGGCGTCGGGTCCGGTGATGCGGTACTTGTACAGCGGCGAGGTGTCGAAGTAGCCCGCGGAGTTCCGCACCGCGAAGTACTCGTGCTTGGAGGCCATGTCGTAGCGCAGCGTCGACATGTAGCCGGCCCAGTGGCTGTAGAGGCCGGTCTGGTTGAGCTCGCTGAGACGTGGGTGGAAGGGCGTCGTCTTCATCATCATGGCGTCGCCACCCTAACCTGAACCGTCATTCAGCGGCTAGCCTGACCGCCGCGCAGACGGGTCAGGTGCACGTCGGGGTCAGGACCGGGATGAGCGAAGGCTGGGGGTTGCACCGGATCGCACCCAGCGGCGGCTGGGCGTCGCCGTTGGTCGGTGCGGCCTGACCGGTGAGCTTCCAGAAGACGTGCCGGGCGATCGCCCGCTCCCCCGCCTCGAACGGGTGGTAGGCCAGGGCGACACCGAAGGTCGAGGTCGAGCCGTTGATCCAGGCGGCCTTCTTGCCCGCGCAGATGTCGTGGCCCTTCGAGACCGCCGTCATGCTGACGAAGGTGGCGTTGTGCTTCGCGGCTGCCTGCTTCAGCGACTTGTTGAGGAAGTGCTCCACCCGGTTGGCGAACGGGTAGTCGCCCTTCGCGAACGGCGCCTTCCCTCGACAGGTGCCGTGGTCGGGGAGCAGTCGTGGGTACCCGACCAGCACCACCGCGGCGTTCGGAGCGGCCGCGTGGATCTCCTGGAGCCCTTGCGCCGCGTGCTGCTGGATCGCCCTGGCGTCACGGAACTTGGTGTTCACGCCGTGCTTGTTGGTGAAGAACGCCTTGCACGGCGCCTTCGCGTGCGGGTGCTTGGTCGCCTGGTCGGAGCAGACCGAGGTCAGGCTGCCGAACAGACCGAAGTCGTTCCCGCCGATGCCGACGGTCACCAGGTCGGTGTCGGCCGTCAGCGCGGCCAGCTGCGGCGGGACCTTCGCTCCCAGGGCCGGCGTCTGGCGCTTGGCGAAGTCACGCACCCGGGCACCGGAGCAGCTGACGTCGCGGTAGGTCGTGACGCCGAGGTAGCCCGCCAGGAACGAGGGGTAGTTGTTCAAGGAGCGGAAGCACCCCGTGGGGTCGCGACGCTGCGGGGTGATCAGGGGGCCGGCGCTGTAGGAGTCGCCCAGCGCGACGTAGTCGACGCTCTGCGCAGCCCGGCTCTCGCCGGCCCCCTTCTCGCCGGCCGACGAAGAGGTGTCCGAGGCGAGGACGAGCGCCACGACCGCGGCTGCTACGAGGACGGGACGCAGGACCGGGATCATGCCGACGACCCTACGCGACGCCGATCGTGAACCACGTGGAGCGCAGGCCGAGTGCCGAGCGGAACGTGTCACCGGAGATCTGCTGCACGTCGCCCTGACTCCCGTGCAGCGACATCACCAGCACCCGACCCCCCCATTGGCCGTGGCCGTCGCGCTGGTCGATGGTGATCGACTGCAGGTTGCCCAGCTGCGGCCAGGCCTTCTCGATCGTCCGGGCCGAGACCTTCGCGGTCCAGGTGTGGTTCGGGTTGCCGGAGAGCTTCTCGTACGGGTCCTTCTGGGCCGGCAGGTACGGCTTGCCGCCGGCGGACTCCCAGCCGCCGTTGCTCGAGCTGAACTGGGTGAACGCCGGCTTGCGATGGAACATCCGGACCTGCCCCTTGGTCCTGGCGACGGCCTCGTTGGACGTGGGGAACTCCGCCGACTCACCGCCGTACACCTGGCACTGGGAGGTGTCGCAGAGGTTCCAGCGGGGGTTCGTCGAGCTGTGTGCCTCGAACGCCGCGTAGGTGCGGGCCGCGACCGCCTGCGCCCGGAGCGCCGCCTGCTCCCACAGCGCCGGCATCTCCCGCGGGACGACGCCCTGGACGTAGGCGTCGAGCAGGACCTTGTTCACCGTGACCCGGCGCAGCGTGGAGGTCTGCGGCGGAGGTGTGCGCGACTGGAGGCTGCCGCGGTAGGTGACCCGCGCGGATCCGACCACCAGGGTGATCGGCTTGGGTGCGCGGAACTCGCCGTCGCCCGCGAGCGTGCGCCAGGTGTGCCAGCCGGCGTTGCGGTAGGCCACCTGGGTGGTGCCGTTCCGACCGGGCGAGAGGCGCCACTGGCTGGCCCGGCCCGCGACGCCCTTGGCCGGCAGCAGCGTGGTCTTCCCGCCTCTGCCGAGGTCGTGCACCGCAAGCCCGGTGCGGTTGACCACGGTGGTGCGAGAGTCCGTGTCGGCGGTGATGAGCACCTTGACCGACCCACCGACGTGACCGCTCTTGGTGTGCGGGTAGTAGAAGTGCACGATCTGCTGCCCGGTCAGGCCCTTCTTGGCCGCACCCTGGGCGCCGTACTGGCTCAGCCCGTGACCGTGTCCGAAACCGTGACCGCTGATCTTGAGGGTCGCGTGGTCGGGGATCTGGATGGCTGCCGCGCCCGCAGGCGCCCCGGCGAGGACGAGGGCCGTGGCCGCGAGCATGCCGGTCACGGAGAGCCCGGTCCTGGAGTGCCCGGTCCTGGAGAGCCCGGCCCTGGAGAGCCCGGCCCTGGAGAGTCTGGTGTGCTTGTGGCGTGTGAGCATGGTGGGACCACCCGAACACGAAGTCATACGCGATGCAACCTGCGGGCCGCCTCGGCCACCGACCCGCTCATGGACGGATAGACCGTGAACGCCTGGGCGAGCTGGTCGGCGGTCATCGACTGGGCGACCGCGATCGAGACCGGGTGGATCAGCTCACTGGCCCGCGGCGCGACCACGACGCCACCGACCACGATGCCGGTGCCGGGCCGGCAGAAGAGCTTCACGAACCCGTCCCGGACGCCCTGCATCTTGGCGCGCGCGTTGCCCGAGAGCGGCAGCATCACCTGGTTGGCCTCGATCTCACCGCGGTCGACCGCCTCCTGCGACCAGCCCACCGTGGCGATCTCGGGGGCCGTGAAGACGTTGGAGGAGACCTTCTTGAGGTCGAGGGGGAGCACGGCGTCGCCGAGGAAGTGCCACATGGCGATCCGGCCCTGCATCGCGGCGACCGAGGCGAGCATCAGGACGCCGGTGCAGTCGCCGGCCGAGTAGACGCCGCGCGCCGAGG